>MNXB01000112.1 GCA_001871125.1 Elusimicrobia bacterium CG1_02_37_114 | reverse complement strand
TTTTCAAGTAGTCCATTTTAAATTTTAAGTTCATAATGTAATCCCACCTCCGGGATTACATTATAACAGAAAGAATTAATAATATTAGCACCTGCAGACAATAGGTACACCAAAAATCGCACGGAAAGGGGGTTAGGGACACTCAAACAGGACTCGGTAATGGTCTGATACTTACCCTGTTCTGACACCACATGTTTTGAGAAAGATATTTTATTTCCCATTATCCTGTCCCTTTTTTGGTAACATTTTGGATGATTTGACATTGACCCCCATGGTAACATTATAGATGATTTGATTCGTGAGATTGAAAAATCCCAATTATTTTTGTATAATCACTTCTATAAAAATGATGGGGGTGAGTCAGATGAGAAAAAAAATTATATGCCTTGTATTTTTAACCTTATTAATAATTCCACTAATGTTAATTCTGGCAAGAACTGATGAGATAAATCAATATTTTAAACGGGGAGTAGAATACACTAACCAGGAAAAATACGATAAGGCAATTAAGGAATTTACCCAGGTGATTACAAACGATAAAGATTATGCCAATGCTTATCTCGGACTGGGTATTGTATATGTTCACAAAAAAATGAACAGAGAAGCTATTGAATTACTGAAAAAGGCGATTGAGCTGGACCCGAAGGAAAACATGGCTTATTTTATGTTAGCCAGGGTTTACGAAAAATTAGAAGAGGATAAAAATGCAATTCAACTATGGGAAAAATTCCTCACTCTGAAACCCGAAGAAAAATATGTCCAAATGGCAGAAAAACACTTAAAGAGGCTAAGGGCGAAAAAATGAAAAAAAATTCTTTTACACTTGCTGCTTGTTATTTACTGTTAACTGTTTTTATTGGTTGTATCTCACCAAGGGCATCAATCAAGCGGGACTATGATTTCAACCGGATCAAGCGGATAGGTGTATTGAAATTTGACAGTTCACAGATTGGCTATCTTTCTACTTATGACCCGGGAAATGCAGTGGCTGATGAATTTGTATATCAGCTTTTGGACAGGGGTATTATGGTGGTGGAACGTTCTTACCTGGAAAATATAATGAAAGAACAGGATTTAGGGGCAAGCGGAAGATTGGATGCTGCAACAATTAAAAGAATAGGCAAAATTCTGGGTGTGGATGCCCTGATTATTGGCACAGTAACCAAGAGTGTACAGGACAAAAAGGAAAGATTTTATTTAAGAAACGAGCAGGACAACCGGATACGGGAAGAGATATTTGTAGTGAATGCCGAGGTGGGCATTAATGCCAGAATGGTTGATGTAGAAACCGGCGAAATTGTCTGGGCAGGTGCTTATTCTTACGATTCCTTTTATATAGATAGTGCAATCGCGCAGACAGTCTCTGCTTTGATGGATACCTTAAAAGGTGTATTACCCGCAACAAAGACCAAATAACACCGCTCAATAACTCGTGGGGCCGTTTACCCCCCGGAATAGAAAAACTTGATTTTTAGAATCAGTCACATATTAGTTGACAAAAAATTTTTTTTGGGGGGTAACTCTAAAGATATAATTAAACAGAAACAGCTACAATCTGAGGAAAATTAACAATTTCTGTTTGATATTTTTTTGCCTTTGCCTCTTCTACAATTTCTTCTATTTTCTTAGCCACACCTGATTCAATCCATTCTTCACCACATTGGGCACATACAAAACAAGGGACATGCCTAACGATAACAACTCCTGTTTCTAAATCAACAGAATAGATTGCAGTTCCTTTTTTCTTTTGTCCTCCACAAAGTGGACATTTTTCCATTATATTCTCCTCCTGGTTTTGAAATCTTCTAAAAATTCGTCCATGGTTGGTTCATAAACAGTTATTATATAAACTTTTTTATTCGTTTCATCAAAACTTAATACAACATGAATAGGTTTATTTTCAATTATTGAAAATAATAAACAACTCAATACGGTTTTCCTTTATAGATACTCTAATCTTTTCTAAATTCATATGTGCTCTAATAAATCCTCTCTTATTATATAAAATTAATGTTTGCTAATCAATCAGGGGTAATTCTGAGGACACAACGCTTAATTAGTTTCATTAAATAACATTTCAATAACCGATATTTCTAATTTCTGCTTCAGAAAAACCAAAATAGTGTCCGATTTCGTGAATTACTGTTTTTATGATTTGTTTCTCAATATCTTGTTTGTTGCTGAATATCTTTTCAAAACTTCCTTTGTATAATTCAATCCTTGTCGGTTCTTGCTGAATATTGAACACAGAACGTTTGTTATGAGATATGCCGATGAATACACCGAATATTAACTTATTTTTAAATTTGTTTTGAAGTACCTCCGGCACCTTTTCTCTGGCAAGCAGTTTAATATTTTCTTTTTCTAATACCGCCTTGAACCTTTCGGGAATTCTATCAGTAGTATCCTCTACTATTTTTTCAAACTCAATCATATCCATGCTTTTATGCCTATGTATGTTCTACAAAGAATGTATTTTCAGAGTTTCAGAATCTATACGGATTGTTGTTTTAACATTACCGCGCGGGTTGAAGTCACCTGTGACTTCAAGGAATTTTGGTTTGAGCGTTTTGTATATATCACTGAATATTTTGTTTATTGCTGACTCATGAGAAATGTGCTGGTTGCGGTATTTGTTCAGGTAAAGTTTAACTGATTTAAGTTCTACTATATATCTCCTGGGGATATATGTTATTTTGACTGTTGCAAAGTCCGGGTAACCTGACCTGGGACATAAACAGGTGAATTCGGGAAATGTTATATCAACTTTGTAGTTACGGTTTTTATATGGGTTATCCCACAGTTCAAATTTTGATTCTTTTATTGCTTTTTCGCCGTATTTCATTTGTAATGTTTTTTTACTGATTCTATTTCATCCAAACAATCAAGAAATGCTTCGGTAATTTCAGGGTCAAAATGTTTCCCTTTTTCTTCTTTTATTATTTCAACTGACTTCTCTGAAGAATATTCTGATTTATATGCCCTATCTGTAGTCAACGCGTCAAATACATCAGCAACTGCAACTATTCTTGCCGACATCGGTGTCTCCTCACCCTTAAGACCATTCGGATACCCTTTACCGTTAAATTTTTCGTGATGCGACAATGCTATCTGTTCTGCTGTCCTCACTAACGGGGACTTTGAACCTGAAAGTATCTTCGCGCCTATAGTTGTATGGGTTTTCATTACCTCATATTCTTTATCAGTCAATTTACCCGGTTTTAATAATATTTCATCCGGAATTCCTATCTTACCTATGTCGTGCATCGGTGATGCATAGTATATGTTTTCTATTTCAACCGTGGGTAAGTTAAGTTTCTGTGCAATAATTCTTGAATATTCGCCTATCCTTTCTATATGTGAACCGGTATTACCATCTCTGAATTCGGCTGAAGCAGCCAATCTCTGGATTGTCTCAAGGTTTGATTCCTTAATCTCCAGCATGCGGTTTCTGACTTCTTCTTCAAGCTGTTTGTTATGGTTACGTAACAGGTCATGGTATTCTTTAACCTGGCGTAAATTTCCTACACGGGCAATGAGTTCAAAATTGTCTATGGGTTTATTAATAAAATCATCCGCACCTAACTGTTTCCCCCTGACTTTTGAATCTCTGTCAGTCAGCGAGGTAATCATCACAACGGGTATGTGACTGGTGGATGGACTGGATTTAAGTTTGGTGAGTACCTGAAAACCGTCCATCCCCGGCATCATGACATCCAGCAGAACTACATCAACCGTATTGTCAATCTGGTCTAGTGCATCTTTACCATTGTGTACAGTCAATACTGCATAACCGAAACTGGACAATACACTTTCCAGCAGTTTGGTAACGTTCCTGTCATCATCTGCAACAAATATCTTGGGTAGTTTAACGGTTTTTGCCATTATTGTTTGACCTTATAATATTCGCACATATCGGTCAGCATACACCTGGGACAATCGGGTTTTTTTGCATCACATATTTTTCTGCCGTGTTCAATTAAAAGGTTTGAAATGCCAAACCAGTCTTTTTTAGGGGTAATTTTCATAAGGTCCTGCTCAATCTTTACCGGGTCGTCGTTTTTACTCAGCCCTATCCTCTGTGATAGACGCCTGACATGTGTATCCACTGCTATACCTTCAACTATACCGTAACCATTACTTAAAACAATATTTGCTGTCTTGCGTGCTACTCCAGGCAGTGTAAGTAAGCCTTCCATAGTATCGGGTACTTTACCGTTATATTTTTTCAGTATAACCTTTGCCGACTGGACAATATTTTTTGCTTTGTTATGATAAAATCCTGTTGACCGGATTTCCTGCTCAAATTCTTTTATATCAGCATTGGCGTAATCTTTAAGAGTCCGGTATTTTTTAAACAGGACGGGTGTAACCTGGTTTACCCGTTTATCAGTACACTGTGCTGAAAGTATCGTAGCAACAAGTATTTCCGGCAGGTTAGAAAAATCAAGCGCAATTTTTGCAGCCGGATAGGATTTCTTTAATCTTTTGAGCAATTCATTAATATCAAACATAATTTTTTGCTTCTTTGACAATAACGAAATACTAGTCAAAATTCAATTGTCTTGCTAATCTTTGGGTATAAATTGGATATTCTTTTAACCACTTTTAGATTAATTGAGGCAAATAAAGTATTTCTTTTATCTTTAAAATCTTTTAAAGCCGTCCCCTTATGTTCTTTTGTTAAATCTAAAAGCAAATCTTTAAGATCTTTAGCACGAATTTTTTTAATCATTAAAAAATCCAGGTCTTCGGAGAATCGAGGGGAAGCATAAGCCAATCTTAGAGCAGTGCCGCCGTAAAAAATAATTTTTTTAGCTAATTTGCTTTGACTAAAAGCATTTAGAATTTCTATTTCAATATTTTCTCTAACAATATTAAGAGACGCTATTTTAAGTTTTTTAGTTAGAAGTTGCAAATTATACTGATCCATAAAAGTTTACCAAAATGTTAACTATCCTTCTTTAGTATAACAAATTTTTTAAACAAAACCTTCGTTTAAAGATAATTGTTTTTCCGTTCTATACTCGATAAAATCTCCATGCTATTATAATTTTTCGCTTATGAGCTTCACAAGATTGTATAAAAGTTCGTTAAACGGGACAGAGATATTCAGTTTTTTTGCCTCGGCAATAATGACGCCGTTTATATTTTCAATCTCAGTTTTCTTACCATTAAGAACATCCTGCAACATTGAATTAATGTTACTGCCGGTAAGAAGACATGTTTTTACAACCCTGTGCCTTAAATCTTTATACAATAATTTAATTCCTTTTGCAACAGACACACGGGTTGACTCGTCAGTGAGTTCAATTAATATCCTTTTTAAATATTTGTCTTTTATAAGTTCCCCGTTTTTCTTTTTAGTAACTGCTCCCAGAGGATTTATGGCTGAGTTAATTATAAGTTTTGACCACAGGGCGGACTCAATGTTTTTTACCATTCTTGTTTTAATTCCGGAGTTATTAAATACCCTATAAATCTCCTCGGATTCAGTCCCTAATAAAGTTTCTCCTGTACCTGCATGTTTAACCTTCCCGAATCCAATTGAAGTTGCTCCCTGGGAAGTCACACCCGCAGATACATTTGAAGAAAATTTCTTATGAACTGATTTTTTTATTGTTTCTATATTATTTATCCCATTTTGAAGTGTTAGAATTAAGGCTTTTTTATCAATACAAGGCAGGACTTTCTTAACGGCTGACTCTGTATCGTATGATTTTACCAGGACAATTATAAGTTCAGCAGGACCGATATTGTGAGCGTTTGTCGTAATTCCGATATCTTGCGGAGGGACTTTTATTTTTGACATCCCGGAAATTTTCAGTCCGTATTTCCGGATATGCCGGACTCTTGCAGGATTTCTATCCAATAACCAGACTTCATTGGACTTTGAAAGAAGTCCGGCAAACAAACATCCCATTGCCCCGGGACCAACAATAACTATTTTCATTTGAAATTTATAGCCGTTTTTCAAGTAAACCCGAACAAGTTCGGGATTCCAAAGGGAATCCTCAACTTGTTGAGGATATTTTATAATTTCCTATAGATTCAGGATATATCTATTACCGTTGGTTTATTTATTAAATTATATGCTTCGTTTAATAAAGATACATTATAAAAATCTATACCGCACCACTCTATTTTTAATCCGCCGCAAAAGTGTATATTACCGAATATATGAACTTTTGGCTTAATCATCTTTATCCTTTCTAATAACGATATACTGCCATGATGAACACCATCTGGAGTATAATCTAATATACCATAGGGCGGGTGGTGCGTTATCAAAACATCAATTCCTTCTGGAATATTGTCAAATATAATCTTTAATTTATCTTCTGATTTATTAAACGCCCAGTTATTAAATGGTAAACTCCATGGAGATCCATAAAATTTTACGCCATCTATTTCAATAGTTTTATCTTGAAGATACGTACAACCAGTAAATAACCCTAAACAATAGGGATTATTTTCTATTTGCAACTCATGATTTCCAGCAACAATAATCTTATGCTTAAAATTTAAATTTTTTAATAAATTATTAAATACAATTACATCTAATTCTGTACTGTATCCACTAAAATCCCCGGCAAATATAAGCACATCTCCTTCTGGTAGAGAAAATCCATAGTCCGCATGTATGTCAGAAAAACAAACAAGTCTCATCTAATTAAAATCCTTTATTAATCTAATCATTAATTTATCTACGTCGTTTACTCTGGGCACATCCGGTAATTTACTATTAATCTTTGCTTCTTCCAGTTCTTTCAAAAGATTATCAAACTTGTTTACTATTTGTTCATAAGAAAATTTACCTTGCTTAATTTGTACTAATTCTTGACAATTTGGTCTTGGCATTGTAATATGCGCTTTATTTAGTAATTCTACTCCTTGTTCTAACAATCTTATACAGTTCATTGCATTTTTAAGAGAGTAACCAAATTTTAATATTTGATCTTTTCTTTTAGCGCCGGTTTCTCCTGTTAATTTAGTTAGATTTTGGAACTCAGAGTAAGCAAATCCTTTAAATCTACAATATATCTTTTTACTTAAAAACATTAATCTATTTGCCCTTAATATTTTAGCTGGCTCTTCCATAATTCTAATACAATGTCCCGGAACAAAAAGCCACTCAAATACAGATGGATTAGAATTAATCGCTAATCTTACAAATTTTTGAATAGTGTACATTACTCTGTCTTCGT
Organism: Elusimicrobia bacterium CG1_02_37_114; assembly: GCA_001871125.1. GTDB lineage: Bacteria > Elusimicrobiota > Endomicrobiia > CG1-02-37-114 > CG1-02-37-114 > CG1-02-37-114. The sequence goes on along the minus strand of MNXB01000112.1, from coordinate 23,010 downwards.
TTTCATCACTATTTCTTATGTCTTGCAATCCATTCAGTGATAAACATTCATCTAACGATGGTAGTAATATACCTCTAATATCATTATCGGAATCTTTGTCTGTAGTTCCGTATGCGTCTGAGCCATACAAAATCTCATATATTATTTTCATATACCAAGAAAGCCCGATAAATCGGGCAATCCAGGGATTCCCCGATTTATCCGCAGGATTATCTTATTTATCCGCAGGATTATCTAGTTTATCCGGATTATACTTCCCTTGAACATAAACCCATTTACATTATACAATATTATGTTGTATTATCAAAGGATTCTTTTATAAAAACAGGTAAGTAAACACTTATTGAGTATCAGGCGGATTTAAGTTCATTTATTATGCAGGGGATGACTTCGTAGAGGTCACCTTCTAAAGCAAAACTAGCGATTTTCATCATCGGTGCCTCTTTGTCTCGGTTTATTGCTACGATTATATCTGATGAGACCATACCAACTAAATGCTGTATCTGGCCGGAAATACCGCAGGCAATATAAATTTTAGGTGCTACTGTCCTGCCTGTCTGTCCAACCTGATGTGAATAGGGTATCCATCCGGAATCCACGGCAGCCCTGCTTGCACCGACAGCGCCGCCGATAACTCCTGCAAATTCTTCTATAAGTTTAAATCCTTCAGGCTTGCCAAGTCCTCTGCCGCCTGAGACAATAATATCCGCTTCAGCTAAGTTTACCCTGGCAGATGTATCCCTGACAAACTCAATGAATTTTGTCCTGTTTTTAATTCCCGTTAAATCAAATTTTTTCCTGACAATTTCGCCTTTTCTTGAAGTGTCCCTCTGTGCTTTTTTAAAAACTTTATGCCGGACAGTTGACATCTGGGGCCTGTGCTGAGGGGTCAGTATTGTCGCCATAATATTCCCGCCGAATGCCGGCCGTGTCTGCAATAAATTCTTGGTGTCAGGACAAATATCAAGCCCGGTGCAGTCAGCTGTTAGTCCTGCTTTTATCTTTGCTGCTACCCGTGATGCAAATGACCTGCCTATATTAGATGCACCGAACAGGACTATTTCGGGTTTCTCCTCTTTAACTAACCGTGCCAGGATTTCAGAGTAAGGGTCATCCTGGAAATCCTTAAATAGAATATCGTCAATTACATAGACTTTGTTGGCGCCGTGATAGATAAGTTCCTGTGCCGATTGTTCAATATTATGTCCTATAAATACGGCACTGAGTTCTACCTTTAATTTTTCGGCTAATACACCGCCTTCATTGAGCAATTCATATACAACAGGTGAAATTTCATTGTTTCTCTGTTCAGCATAAACCCATACACCTTTATAATCAGCGTAGATTTTTTTAAGTGTATCTTCTACCTGTTCTTTTTCAATAATTATCGCACCGTATTTCTTACAGGCTTCAACACAGGCACCGCAGAAATTACATTTAAGTACATCAATAACTGCTATTTTTTTGATTTTGCCCAATGGCTCATCCCGGTCAACCAGCATTATGGCACCAAACGGACAAGATTTTATGCAAAGCCCGCAGCCAGTGCATTTTCCTTTTATAATTTCTATTTTATTCGGCATTGTATCAAATTACTTTTAATTCTCTTAATTTATCCACCAGTTTTTTTGCAAGTTCCTGAGGTTCACCTGACAGCATATCCCCGCCTTTTCTTGGAGGCGGATAGAATATTTTTTTTACCCATGTCGGTGACCCCGACAGCCCTATACGGGACTTATCCGCATTAATCTTTTCTGCATTCCAGTGAGGTATCTGGGCTTTTTTTGCAGCCATCATACCTTTAAGAGACGGCAACCTAGGCGTATTTATATCTTTTACGACTGTTATAAGTGCAGGTAACGGTACTTCAACTATATCATAACCGTCTTCCATCATCCGTTCAACACGCATACAATTATCCGCAGGATTATCTAATTTATTCGTTGTCTGTTCAATCTTTCTCACATAAGATACATGCGCTATGTCAAGAGCCTCTGCAATACCGGGCCCCACCTGTGCTGTATCGCCGTCAGACGCCTGTTTGCCGCAAATAATTAAATCAAACTGCCCTACAGTCCTTATTGCCATTGCCAGGGTATAGGAGGTCGCTAATGTATCAGCACCTGCAAATGCACGGTCTGTAACAAGAACCGCTTCATCAGCACCGCGGGACAGGGTTTCTCTTAATGCGGACTCTGCCTGCGGCGGACCCATTGAAATAACCGTGACTTTACCGCCGAGTTTCTCTTTTAACCTGACCCCTTCCTCAACAGCATATTCGTCAAACGGGTTTATAATGGACTCTACGCCTTCCCGCTTAAGCGTACAGGTTTTATCGTCTATTTGGACATTAGTGGTAGCCGGGACCTGTTTTATACAAACTATAATATTCATAATTTTACTTAACGAAAAAATTATTTCTGGACAAGGAAATTATAAATATCTGATAATCGTCCATCTGAAGATGGACGCTACCCCACGATGTTTTACCGGGTAAAACAATACACGGGGGCAGGCAGTAGCGTCCAGTTTTAACTGGACGATTTTTGGAGGTTTTCCTTAATCAGGGCAGCAGCGATTTCGTTCCTTAGTACCTGGTTTGTACCTTCATAAATCTGGGTAATCTTTGCATCCCGCATACGCTTTTCCATAGGGTATTCCCTCATATAACCATACCCGCCGTAAACCTGTACGGCGTCAACCGTAACTTTCATTGCAACATCACTTGCAAAAAGTTTACTCATAGCGCATTCCCTTGTATGACGGGTTTTCATATCTGCAGCAACCATTTTTGCGGTAGCATATACTAAAGCACGCGCTGCTTCAACCTGGGTAGCCATATCGGCAAGTATATGCTGTATTGCCTGCAGTGAAGAAATTGGGTTGCCAAATTGTTTCCTTTGCCGTGAATATTCTACAGCATCCTCAAGTGCACCCGCTGCAATACCAAGTGCCTGGGATGCAACACCGGGTCTTGAAATATCAAGCGTTTTCATGGCAATTATGAATCCCTGTCCTTCCTTACCAAGCAGGTTTTCCCTGGGGACCTTGCAATTGTTAAATACAAGTTCCCTTGTTGAGGATGCACGGATACCCATCTTTTTTTCTTTTTTACCGAATGTAAATCCTTCCATGCCCTTTTCTAAAATAAAAATACTTGCACCCCGGGATCCTCTTGTTTTATCCGTCATTGCTACAACGGTATAGATTTCAGAATCACCCGCACTTGTAATAAAACATTTTGTGCCATTCAGTATATAATAATCCCCTTCTTTCTTTGCTATCGTCTGCATTGATGCAACATCGCTTCCTGAATTCGCCTCGGTAATGGCGAAGGATACCTGCTTTTTACCTTTAGCAATATCAGGTAAATATTTCTTTTTCTGCTCTTCAGTCCCGTATAACATTATTGGAAAAGTACCGAGTCCTGTTGCTGCCAGTGTAAGTGCAATTCCGCCGTCAACCTTTGACAGTTCCTCAACCAACAAAACAGTCTCAAAAATGGTCTTACCAAGCCCCCCGTACTCCTGAGGGACAAATATCCCGCACAAATCAAGTTTCGCCAGTTCTTCCATTATCGGCCAGGGAAACTCTTCTGTTTCATCATAATGTTCGCGGACAGGTTTGATTTTCTCATGAGCGAATTTTCTTGCTAACTCAACTATCATCTTCTGGTCATCATCTAAGAAATAGTCCATAATTATGCTTCCCCATATTATAATAACCTGAGTTTTCTCAATGCACTTTTTGCTGCTTCCTGCTGGGACTCCTTTTTGTTTCTGCCAAAACCTCTTCCAAGCACCTGTTTTTTTACTCTTACCTCTATTTCAAAAATTTTACTGTGTTCCGGGCCAGTTTCCTTTATAACTTTATAAACAGGCAACACTCTGTATTTTCCCTGAACAATCTCCTGAAACCTGCTCTTGTAATCCGTATCTACCAGAGTATCTATCTTCTGACAAAACCTGGAAACAACAAAATCCTTGATAGTACTAAACCCTTTTTCTAAATAAATCGCTCCAAGCAATGCCTCCAGAGTATTTGCCAGCATGCTTTCCCGCAGTCTGCCGCCCGAGGATTCTTCACCTGAACTTATAAACACATACTTACCAATATCTAATTCTTTTGCCCATTGGGCGAGTACCTTTCGGGATACAAGTTGTGACTTTATACGGGACAATTCCCCTTCCGCTAATTCCGGAAATCTTTTATATAAATGACCTACAACTATCGCTGAGAGTATGCTGTCCCCGAGAAATTCCAATCTTTCGTTCCACTTTTCTCCGCCATATTCCGCTGTATAGGATTTATGTGTCAGCGCTGCCGTAAATAAATCGTAATCCTTAAATTTTATTCCGATTGAATCTTCAAGTTTTTTTATATCAACCTGCATATATAAATTAGACCGCCTTCGGCGGCTTAAAACGTTTCACTGCAATAACGGCATTGTGTCCGCCAAATCCCAATGAACTGGAAATAGCGCAATTTATCTGTGCATCCCGTTTTTTGTTGGGGACATAATCCAGGTCACATTCAGGGTCAGGAGTTTCATAATTTATTGTCGGATGAATGAACCCTTTTTCCATACACATTAAAATCGCTATCAACTCAACAGCACCCGCAGCACCGAGCAAATGGCCTGTCATGGATTTTGTGGACGATACGGGTATCTTATAAGCTCTTTCTCCAAAAACTTTCTTGATTGCAGACGTTTCTATCTTATCGTTTAATTCTGTAGAGGTCCCGTGGGCATTTATATAATCTACTTCTTCTATCGGAATTCCACCGTCTTCAAGGGCTAGTTTCATTGCCCTTGATGCCGAGGTCCCGTCTGGGCTAGGTGCCGTCATGTGATATGCATCGTCTGTAGCACTATAACCACATAATTCAGCATAAATTTTTGCTCCCCGTTTTTGGGCATGTTCAAGAGTCTCTAAAACAATAATCCCTGAACCTTCACTCATAACAAAACCATCACGGTTTTTATCAAAAGGCCTGGAGGCTCCTTGCGGGTTATCGTTACGTTGTGATAACGCCCGTGCGCTGCAAAAACCCGCAACACCTACGGTTGTAATACTGGATTCCGCACCACCGGTAATAATTACATCGGCATCGCCATAACGCAGCAACCTCAATGAATCACCGATAGCATTATTTGAACTTGCACATGCACTTACAACACCGTAATTTACACCGGTGAAATTGAATTCAATAGCTATTTCTCCACCCACCATGTTAATTATTTCCATAGGCACAAGAAATGGGCTGACTCGCCGCGGACCTTTTTCAAGCAGCACGGCACATTCATCTGCAATGGTCTTGAGACCACCGATTCCACTGCCTACAATAACACCTATCCGGGTAAGGTCTTCTTTAGACAAATCAAGCATAGAATCAGAAATTGCAGATTGGGCTGCTGCTACTCCTAACTGCACAAACCTGTCCATACGCCGTGCTTTCTTTTTATCAATATATTCTTCAGGATTGAAGTTCTTTACCTCGCCGGCAATTTTCGTACTGTATTCCGAAGCATCAAATCGGGTAATTTTATCAATACCGCTTTTACCTTCACTCAATGCCTGTGTAAATTCTTCTTTACTCTTGCCGATTGGTGATATAACCCCAATACCTGTAATAACTATACGTCTATTCTTCATAAGTTGAGTTTAGAAAATTATAAAACAATTCGTCCCAATAAATTGGGGGATCCCTGGAGTTGCCCGATTTATCGGGCTTTCTTGTAGCGTCCGAATTCGGACGATTTTTAACTGGACGATTTCTTGGTTTCTAAAGTTTTTTATTTCTTTTTTGTCTTTATGTAATCTATCGCCTGACCAACGGTCTGTATCTTCTCCGCCTCTTCATCAGGAATTTCAATTCCAAATTCCTCTTCAAAATTCATCACTAACTCAACCGTATCAAGCGAATCCGCACCTAAATCATTCACAAAATGTGCTGTCGGTGTAATCTCCTGTGGGTCCACCCCCAGTCTTTCAACAATGATTTCTTTTACCTTTGCTTCAAGGTCTGCTGACATTGTTCCTTCCCTCCTCTCTGAATTTACATGTACATCCCGCCATTGACGGATATAACCTGCCCCGTAATATAACTTGATTCATCGCTGCACAAAAATACTACAGCTTTTGCCACATCATCCGCTTCACCAAGTTTCTGCAGGGGTATGAGCTCACTTAACTTCTTTTTTTGTTCATCCGACAGCGCATCTGTCATTGCGGTTCTGATAAACCCCGGTGCCACCGCATTTACTAAGATATTACGCGATGCAAGTTCCCGTGCCGCACTCTTTGTCAAAGCTATCACTCCACCTTTTGAAGCTACATAGTTTATCTGTCCGGGGTTACCCATCAGACCAACAACAGAAGCTATATTCACTATCCTGCCTGACCTTTGTTTCATCATAACCTTACTCACCGCTTTAGTACAGTTGAAGACACCTTTAAGGTTGACATCAATAACCTGACTCCATTCTTCATCTGACATACGCATTAAAAGGTTATCCCGGGTTATACCTGCATTATTTACAAGTATATCAATTTTAGAAAATTTGTCAAGTGTCTGCTTAACTAAATTTTCTACTTCAGCATAATTTGCTACATTAGTTTTTACAGATAACGTTTCAATTCCTGCGGTTTTAGCAATCTCCTCCGCAGTGGTTTTTGCCAGACTTTCATTAATGTCGGATATAACTATTTTTGCTCCCTCATTCGCTAAAGCATTTGCTATTGCACGACCTATACCCTGTGCCCCACCTGTTACGATTGCAACTTTATCCAACAATCTTTTGTTACACATAGTTAAACGAGTTCACATTTTCAATATTAAATACTTTTAATTTTCTATCTATGCGTTTTATCATGCCCGACAAAACTTTGCCGGGACCTATTTCAATAAATGTATCCACGCCTGAATTAATCATTTTATTTAATGACTTTTCCCATAAAACCGGATGGTCAATTTGTTTTATGAGTTTTCCCTTTATTTCTTCCGCAGATTTTGTTATCTCACCGTCACAATTTGTTACAACGAATATTTTAGGGTCGCTGAACTGATATTTTTTAATCTCTTCTGACATAAGTTCCGCGGCCGGTTTCATTAAACTTGAATGGAACGGTCCCGAAACATTTAACATTACTGTTTTTAATGCCTTCGCTTCTTTAGCAAGACTGACTGCCTCTTCAACTGCTTCAATATTTCCCGAAAGGACAATTTGTCCCGGGCAATTATAGTTTACAGGCTCGCAGACACCCTTTGCGGAAACTTTTTTACAAATTTCATCTATTTTATTTCCGTCCAGCCCTATAATAGCTGCCATGGTTCCGGGATTTTTTTTGCTTGATTGCTGAATAAACTCTGACCTCGCTTTTACAAGTTTAATACCGGTATCTAAGTCAAATACGCCTGCTGCATATAATGCTGAATATTCACCAAGGCTGTGACCCGCTACAAAAGAACAGCGGTCAATAAGGTTTTGTCTCTGCGCAGCAAAAACTTCAAAACAGGCAACGGAAACAACAAAGACCGCTAATTGAGTATTCTCGGTTTCCCGGAGTTTTTCTTCGGGCCCTTCAAAAATAATTTTCTTCAAATCATAATACAAAATCTCATCTGTCTTGTCAAAAATTTTTCTTGCTTCAGAAAAATTATCGTACAACTCCCTGCCCATGCCGACATACTGTGCACCCTGGCCGGGAAAAATAAGAGCAACTTTTTTATCCATAATATTATATTCTTATAACAGTCGCAGCCCAGGTAAGTCCGCCGCCGAATGCAACAAGTTCAACCAGGTCACCTGATTTAACCCTGCCTTCACGTATTGCCTCGTCAAGTCCGATAATGGTCGTTGCTGACGACATATTTCCATATTTATCCAAATTAACAAAAACTTTTTCTTTAGGCAGGGAGATTCTTTCTCTCAGGGCATCGATTATACGGAGATTTGCCTGGTGTGGTATAAGCAATGCAAGGTCTTCGGGTTTCCTGCCGCACATTTCCAGGGCTTTCTCTGATGCTTCAATCATTTTGATAACTGCGGATTTGAATAACTGTCTTCCGTTCATACTTATATATTGTAACCTTTTATCCAGGACATCTTTACTGAAAGGTTTACGCGAGCCACCCCCCGGCAACTTAAGGAGGTCATCCTGGTTACCGTCAGCACCTAAATACACCGACAGGATACTGCTTTTATCCTCATCAGTACGGGTCAATAAAACTGCACCTGCTCCGTCACCGAATAAAACACAGGTAGAACGGTCCTGCCAATCCGTTATTTTCGTCAGGGTTTCTGCTCCGATAACCAGAGCATTTTTATATACACCTGATTCAATAAAATTTTTTGCACATGCTAACGCATAAATAAACCCGCTGCATGCAGCAAGAACATCAAAGCAGACAGCGTTTTTAGCACCGAGTCCCTTCTGGACAAAACAGGCGGTGGAAGGAAATAACATATCAGGCGTTATTGTGGCGACAATGATTAAATCAATTTCTTCGGGTGATGTTCCTGTTTGCTGAAGAACGACTTTACTTGCCCCTATTGCCAGATCACTTGTAGCGGTATTTTCATCCGTTATACGTCTTTCTTTTATTCCCGTACGTGTGGTTATCCACTCATCCGTGGTATCAACCATTCTTTCCAAATCTTTATTAGTCAGAACTTTTTCGGGTAAAAATGAACCCGTAGCAAGTATTTTGACGCCGTATTTAGCCATTTTTTATATACTTCTGCATCTCTATGGATATTTTATTATTTATATTCTTATCTACAAACTCATTTGCCGTACGCAATGCATTGCTTATTGCTTTTGAATTAGAACCACCATGACAGATAATACATACTCCTTCAACACCCAGAAGTGGTGCCCCGCCGTATTCTGTATAATCAAGTCTTTTCCTTAAATCTTTAAGTGCACCCCAGATAAATGGTATGGAAGCAAATACTAATGGATGTTTTTTTAATTCGGATTTTATCAAACTGAACAGCATCCCGGCAATACCTTCACCAAATTTCAGAATGATGTTCCCGATAAACCCGTCACAAACAGCGACATCCACATTACCTGCAGGTATGTCTCCCCCTTCAATATTTCCGATGAAATTCAAACTGGTATTTTTAAGAAGTTTATGCGTTTCTATCGTAAGTTCATTCCCTTTAATCTGTTCTTCGCCTATTGAAAGCAAACCCACGCGCGGTTTTTCAAGACCGAATATTTCTTTAATGTAAATGTTTCCCATTATTGCAAATTCCAATAAGTTGTTAGGCTTACAATCAACATTTGCACCGACATCTAACAGGACACAAACACCTTTCAGGGTTGGCATGACGGTAGTTATTGCCGGTCTGCTGACCCCGGGGAGCCTGCGCCACAACATCATGGCTGAAGTCATAGCGGCTCCTGAATTTCCGGCAGAAACGATTGCCTGCGCTTTATTCTGCATCACAAGTTGTGCAGCTACCACTATTGAGGAGTTCTTCTTCCTTCTAACAGCAGAGGCGGGTAACTCATCCATACCCACAACTTCATCCGCATTGCAAATCTCAAGGTTCGGATGATTGAATTTGTGTTTTTCAAGCTCTTCCTTTATAATATTCTCTCTGCCTACAAGGACTACCCGGATATCATTATACTTCTTAACTGCCTGTATAGCACCTTCAACATTAACTGCGGGGCCATAATCGCCCCCCATTACATCAAGAGCAATCGTATTCATGCTGGTTTTTCTTCTTTTTTCTTTTCCTTTTTTGTTATCAAAAGTTCACCGTTATAAAATCCACAGCTCGGGCATATTCTATGTGACAGTTTAGGTTCACCACACTGCGGACATTTGGACATATTCGGGACATCAATACGCCAGTTTGCTGCGCGGCGCATATTCCGCCTCATACGCGTATGTTTTCTTTTAGGATTCGGCATTTTATTTTCTCTCCTTTATCACTGTTTTACACAACCGCAACTTTCTTCATTGAGATTTTTACCACACAGGGGACATAATCCCCTGCAGGAATCTTTACATAAAACCTTCATCGGCCTGGACAGAGCCAGGCTCTGTCTTAATTCCTCTTCAACATCTAATTCCTTCTCGGGTCCGAGTTCACTGACAGAAAATTTCTGCGTGCTACCCGTATTAACTTCATAATTGAAATCATCCAGACATCTATCACAGTTAAGAACAATTTCTCCGTTAATTTCTGTATAAAGTTCTATTGTATTATCGTCAATAAGCCTTACCTTAAAATAAACAGCCATGTTTTTTGCACTGTCGTATCCGGCTTTTTTTGCCAATATTTTATCTTCATATTGTCTCTCAAATAACCTGTTTTTTGATTTATAAAGGTCTTCAAATTTAATCTTCATTTTCAGGATTTTGATATTATATAAGGATAATATTAAATTGTCAAGTAGTTTTAAGAAAAGGATTACTGCAGTTGGGATAAATCGGCGATTTGTAAAAAGAGGGTATTAACAAACTTAAGCAATGCCAGCCTGTTATTTCTTATAGACATGTCATCGGCCATTACAAGAATTTTATCAAAAAAATCATCTATAGCTCCCCTTAAACCGACTAACCTCTTGAGTATCTCTGAATAGTTTTTATCTTCCTGAAAGATTTTAATATCTTCCTTTACCTTTCTCGTTTGTTGATAGAGTCTTTCTTCCTGGGTTTCCTTCAGATTATCTTCAATAATATCCAGTTTCCCAACTTCAATACCTTTCTTTTCTGCCTGCTTGAGTATATTTGCTGCGCGTTTATATCCGACAATCAAAGGTTCAAAATCAGAAAGTTTGCGGATTTCATGCAGAGACTTTAATCTACTCTCAATATCAATCAGATTGTCAAATCCTGTGGCCAACACAGCACGGACTTCATCAAACCTGTAATTTTTACTCTCAAATATAGTTTCCAGACGCTGCTGAAAAAAGTTCATTATATCAGATTCCAACCGCTCAGTATTAATTTTTATATTTGGAGGCAAAAGCGACATGGATTTTTCAATCAAATCTTTCAATGAAACATTTATTGTTCCATCCATCAGTATTCTCAATATCCCTGCTGACTGTCTTCGTAGTCCATAAGGGTCAGCAGAACCCGTAGGTATCAAGTCAATAGCAAAATCACTCACAATGGTATCAATTTTGTCAGCAACTGAAACAATCTTACCCGTAATACTTCCGGGTAACATACCATCCGCAGTCACTGGCAGTCTATGCTCTTCAATGCCGGTTGAAACTTCCAATGGTTCTCTGTCATTTTCTGCATTGAGTCTTCCTGCAATTCCTTCCAGTTCAGGCCATTCAAAAATTGTGTCTGTCACCAGGTCTGCCTTGCATAGAGAAGCCGTCCGCCTTATATTTTCTTCCTCTTTACCTTTTATACCCAGGCTATCACATATCCAGGCTGACAATTCCACAACTCTCCTGGTTTTGTCGTACATTGTCCCGAGTTTCTCATTAAATATCACACCTTTAAGTTTCTCAACTTTTGATTCAAGAGAAGTCTTCATATCCTTGTTATAGAAAAACTCTGCATCTTTAAGCTGCGCGGCGAGGACCCGCTCATATCCTTCACGAACAATCTCCTGATGTTCTGATATACCGTTTCTTATACCAACACAATACGAGGTCAAATGACCTTTATCGTCAACTACGGACATAAACTTCTGGCTTTTTATACAGGTCTCAAGCAGTTCCTCGGGCAATGACAAAAACCTTTCATCAAACCTGCATAACACCGCTGAAGGATACTCTACAAGACAATTTATTTCATCAATCTGTTTATCTGTATATTTCAATCTGCCATTTACTTTTTTTATAGTTCCCTCAGCAAGTTTCTCTATCATTGCTTTGCGCTGTTGGTGGTCAACGATAACATAATTATTCCTTAGAGTTAAAACATATTTATCGGGTTCTATACCCCTGAGTTTTTTGGACGATATTATATAAGAGCCGTATGTAAAATTGCCTGACGAAACATCCGCTATTTTCAATTTTATTACCTTTTTACCATAAAGTGCCATTATATTCCTGATAGGCCTTGCAAATCTTATCCCTGAACTATCCCAGGTCATCGTCTTGGGAAATGAAATGCTAAAAATAATCTTCACAAAAATTTCAGATAATTTCTTTTCTGTCTCTTCGCCGGGTATTTTCTTGATGATACGTATACATTCACCCTTTTCTGTTTTTTTCACACTCAAGTCTGACACACTGGTTCCTTTTGATTTCGCAAATCCAACAGCAGCAGGTGTATAATTTCCGTCTTTATCTTTTGCTATGTCAAGTTTGGGTCCGACAATCTCTGTAACTTTTTCTTCAGTCTTCTCGTTTAATTCTTTTATACAGACAGCAAACCTCCTCGGGGTAGCGAATATTTCAATTGAACCGTATCTCAGTTTCTGTTCATCAAAAATATTTTTACAGTTTACCTTTAACTGCTCAATCGCCGGGGGAATAAACCTGGCCGGTATTTCTTCAGTATAAATTTCTAACAGTGCATCTTTCATTAAATACTCTCTTTATGGTGAGGTTTATTTTGTTCTACGTATGATTCGGCAATTTTACGGGACAAATTTCTAACACGGGCAATGTATGACGTCCTCTCAGAAACGGAAATTGCCCCCCGTGCTTCTAACAAATTGAATAAATGCGAGCATTTCATAACTGCGTCATACGCCGGGGAAACAAGTTTTATATCAATAAGCCGGTTTGATTCTTTTTCCCAATCGTCAAAATGACGGCGTAAAAGTTCAGGGGAAGATTCTTCAAAGTTATAACACGACCACTGGTATTCATCCTTCAGATGGACTTCGCCATAAGTTGTGCTTCTATTCCATAAAACATCAAACACAGAATTCTTTTTCTGGGAGAACATTGCAATTCGTTCAAGACCATAGGTAAGTTCAACAGAAATCGGATTCAGGTCAAACCCCCCGACCTGCTGAAAATATGTAAACTGTGTGATTTCCATACCGTCAAGCCATACTTCCCAGCCCAACCCCCAGGCACCCAGTGTGGGACTTTCCCAGTCATCTTCAACAAATCGTATATCATGTTGTTTAAGATTTATGCCTATTGCTTTAAGTGATGAGAGATAGGTTTTCTGAATATCCTTTGGGGCAGGCTTGATTATTACCTGGTATTGATAGTAGTGCTGAAGCCTGTTAGGGTTTTCCCCATAGCGTCCATCAGCAGGTCTGCGCGAAGGCTCAACGTATGCCGCCTTCCATGGCTCAGGCCCCAGACACTTGAGAAAAGTTGCAGGATTAAACGTTCCTGCGCCTTTTTCTATATCATAGGGCTGGAATATTACGCATCCGCGCTTTGACCAGAATTTCTCTAAAGCAAAAATTATTTCTTGAAAAAACATTTTTAAACCCCGATATTCACCTTCAACGGCTTCGGCAAATATTCATAAAGATAATCTTTTACCTGTCCACTAATTAATCTTTCAATTTTCTCCGGAATATCCAGTTTGCCCACTTCCTCGCCGGAGAGTTTAAATATCTTGTGAAAATAATTCAGGGTCTGCTTGTCGGTCATCACTGAATCAAGGTCAACTCTGACACATTTATCGCACAGTATCCCTTTTTCCTTCAAACTGAACGTCCACTTTCTATCCTGGTGTGAGGAGTATATTATACCACAATGCACACATTTATTCAATTCAAGTCCCCAGCCGGAAAGTTTCATATATCTCAAAATAAATGCCAGAAAAATCCTCCGGGGATTTCCTGTCTGCTCAAGCAGTTCCAGGGTTCTCTTTAGCAAATGGTATTTCTTTTCGTTCTTACTGTGTAAAGGCGTCAGCAGTTCAACAATCTCTATAACCTGACAGGCACCGGCATATTGCAGAGGCTTTTCCCTTAATATTGAAAATAAAGAAATCAGTTCACCGCCTACAATTTTTATAAAACTCCCATTCAACGGGTCCCCGTAAAACATAAAATTTGCTTCAACTAATGGTTCCGTTGCCATAAGTAACTTTGCAGTAATCTTCCTTGAACCCCCGGCAACCGCCCTGACTTTACCCAAATCTTTTGTATAAATTAAAAGAACCTTGTCGGCTTCACCCAGATAGTCTCTCTTAATAACTATTCCCGCAGTTTTATGATACATAATATCAGAACTGTCCCAATACTTACATTTAAACTTTTTATCTACTCCTCTAATAATTTTCGGGATAAATTATGCAATTCCTGGTTAGCCAGGGCTAAAATTTTCTTTTTTACTGCTCTGGAAAAGTATTCTTTTTCTGTCTTGGTCAATTTCTCTCTGTTTAGTTTTTTCAAAAACAATTCTTTTTGTTTGGGTGAAAAAATCTGTGACATTGCATACTCAAGATTGAATTGTTCTTTTACTGAAAGCAAATCGTTGAGTTTAGACTGTGCCTGACTAAAATAATTATTAAAGGTAGCCTTTAATCGCACACTGGACATAACACGATTTGTAACTTCAAAATCTTCATTGTTTTTAATTTTTTTTAAAAAATCATCAATCTTTGTCTTTTTATCGGACGGTAGAGATTTATACAATTTATCTACCCACGAAAATTTTAAGCTGAGATTTCTATAAAGAGCCAGCGATATTACGATTAAGTTATCCAGTGAAGATTTATCAACTTTATTTTTAAAATAATTTTTTAATTCATTGTAATTGAATAATCCTTTCCCTTCGCTATTTTTTAAAATAATAGGAAAACCTTCCCATAGACGAAAGTCCTTGCTTTTAACGACATCCACTATTGTAGCATTTATATTTTGAGGTTCTTCCATATCAAATAATGGAAATCCAAGAGCACTCAATCTTTTTATTAATTCATCTTTGACCATTGATAAAACCTTCCTTTTTCAACATTTCAAGAAAGTAATCTAAATTTTTATTAACCTTATCTTCTGATATATCATAAGAAGCTGTTTCTCTAAAACGTTTTATAAGAAAATTAAGATCTATTTCTCGAGCTTTACTTTTCATTAAAGAAAGACAATCTTCCATGTCTGCACCTGTTCCCCTAAATAATTTGCTTATAATAAGGTCGTAGTAATTTAGTATCCCCAGATAAATATAACTAAATTCCTTTAATAATATATGCTTTTCCTTATCCAATGGCGAATCCAGTAATTCTGTAGTATGCACTCTATTACCTATAAACAAATCAAATATGAAATTATCATCTCTGGCCCAACCTGTACCAGTTTTAGATTTATAACCAATCTGCTGTAAAATATTTAAAAGATACTTATATTCTGATAATTCAGGAACAATGAAATCTATATCTTTCGTGGAAGCTTTGATTCCCAAAAGTGTCAGTGCAGTACCTCCACAGGTAATCAGATGCACCTTCTTTTTGAGAAAACTATCCCATGTTCTAATTATGTCAAATAATCCTTCTTTGTCTATTCTGTATTTCATGTATTTGTACCTATAAATACAACTATTTGTATATTATAATACAATTGTTTGTATATATTTATACAAAATTTTACGGGAAATGTCAAGTATTAGAATTTAATTACCTCCGTCCCCGTTATTCGCTGTCCCTATTTTATTTTCAGTTTTAGTTTGTGGACTTTGCGTTTGTCGGATTCAATTATTTCTATGATTGCATTGCCCAGATCAATCTTCTCACCAATTTTTGGTATGCGGTTTAAGGCAGTAGATATAAGTCCGCTTATTGTATTGAACTTTACGTCTGTCTTTAAGTTAAGTTTCAGTTCTTCGTTAATTTTGTCTACCTCTTCGCTCCCTCTTATAATCCAGGAACCATCGGGTAATCCTATAATGGTTTTTTCCCGGATGTCATACTCATCGTATATTTCACCCACAATCTCCTCAACCAGGTCTTCAATCGTTACCACTCCTACGGTGGAACCGTACTCATCAACGACTATAGCCATGCGATGATGCCCTTTTTTAAACTCATACAATAAACTGATAACAGAGGCATTTTCAGGAACAAAATACGTGGGTCTTATTAAATCGTCAATAAGCAGTAACTCTTTATTGCGGAGAGCAACTATCAAATCTTTAGTATAAATGATTCCGGTTATGTTGTCCCTGGTATCCTGATATACAGGCACTCGCGAATAACCTTCCTCTATCACCTGCTGGATTATATTTTCAAGTTTGTCGTTATAATTAACGGCAAATATTTTTGACCGGGGTATCATGGCTTCGGCAATTCTTCTTCTGCCGAAGGAGAATACGTTCGTTATCAGTTTTCTTCCCCGGTGCGATATGAAGTCACTGCTTTCCCCGGCCAGCATAAATTTCAACTCTTCTCTTGTAAGGAACGGCTGCTCATGTGTTTTGTGCAGGTTTAAGAACTTCAGTATACTTTCTGCAATGTTAACAAGCCCATCAGAAACAGGGATTGTTAACTGTGAAAATAATATCAGTGACTTTATGTTCGTCAAACATACTTTTTCTGAATTATACCTGCTGTAAACTTTTGGCAGAATATCACCAAAGATTAGAATTCCGAGCGTACCGATAAGCGGTATAACCCATACAAATAAATTTAGACCTGTTACCTTCTGTATATCAAATACTAATGATGTAAATATAACGCCTGCCCCGACATAGGCTAAATTTGTGCCGATAAGTATTGAAGCAATTATATGGTTGGGTTCCTGTTCCCACATAGTCAGACATTTGGATAGTCTGCTGCTGTCTTTTTTTAGTTTTATCAATCCGCCGGCGGATATACTGAGAAGTGCTGTCTCGGTGCCGCCAAAATATCTTATAAAAAATATACAGATAATATAAAGCGTGAGTTTAATAATTAACAGGGTAATGTTCATTTTTGTATAGCAGAGTGTTTTTCTATTGCCAGATCATATTCGTCTGATATTTCGCCGACGATTTTTTCAAGTATATCCTCCAGTGTCAGGAAACCCTTTAAATTCCCCCTGGCATCGGATATAAAAGCACAATGTGTGGTTCCGTCCTGCATTTTATGGAGTAAATCAATTACCTTTTCTTTTTCAGAAATAATGTACGGCGGACGAACAATGTTTTCAGAAAAAGTATTCATGCCTTCCCTGCCCTGCGTAATTATGTCTTTCATTAATATAACACCTGCAATCTTTTTCCTGTTTTCTTTATAAACGGGTATCCTGCTGCGGCCGGTTTCAAGCAGGCGATCCATTATACGGTCTGCGGGAGTATCTATATCAATTGAGTCAATTTTATCTAATGGTATCATTATCTCGCTCACTTTCATCTTATCAAGTTTCAGCACACCGTCTAACATAGAACCGGTTTCTTTTTCTAAGCCGCCTTTTTCGCTTGAATCCAGGACAATGTTTCGCATTTCTTCAGTGGTTAAGGATGACATAATCCCCACGGTAGCCACGGGGACAAAATCATTCTTTGGCACAAACCTATCAACTAACCACAATAACGGAAAGATTAGAGGCGAGAGAATTTTAGATATGAGAGTCAACGGGTCAATGACACTCAAAGTTATTCTTTCGGGATTACTCTTACTGTAAATTTTCGGCAGAATTTCGCCGAAAATAAGCAGAGCGGATGTCGTCAGAATCCACACTAATGGTTCCAATATTTCCCGTTTTACTAAAGGTGGACTGAAAATTGCCAGCGCTATTACTGTCGCGAGTGTACTGATAAATATATTAGTGACTGTATTCCCTACAAGTATTGTCGTCAAGAGGAACTGGGGATACTGCAACCATCTGGCAAGAATTTCGCCGAAAGATTTTTTAATTCTGACTATTTTTTTTATTTTGGACCTGGAAACAGAAGTGAGTGCAGTCTCGCTTGCAGAAAAGAATGCCGAAAGAAAAAATAGGAATACCAGGACAGTTATTTCAAGTAATAAAATCATTAAGAATTTCTTCCTGCCTCCTTAACATTTTCCGTCTTGAGCTTTCCGTATCATCCCGCCAGTCAAGTAAATGTAAAACTCCATGTATGACAAGAAATAATATTTCCTGTTTAAAAGTATTGCCATATTCTTCTGCCTGTTCTTCTGCCCTGTCAAGCGATATGAATATATCACCTGCTATTGAGCCTTTTTCATTATATGGAAAGCATAATATATCCGTCGGAGCCTCCCTGTCTAAATATTGACTGTTGAGTTTTTGAATTTCATCGTCAGAAGTGAGAATAACCGCTAATTCACACCCTGAATTATGCCTTTCATATTTTAGTGTCCTGAATACAATCTCACGGATTTTATTGTGGAGTTCTTCCGGTACTTCTTTAGAGGTGTTGAATTTATGAACCCGTATCTTTTGGCTTGTTATTTTCTTTTTCTTCATACTCTATTCTTGAATGGAATATGCCGGTCAATGTAGATACGATGCTCTCCGCAATCTTATTAAGGTCGGATAGTGTAATGGGTGAATCATTAAACTGACCGTCAGTGAATTTATCATTGATAATTTTCTCTACCATATCCCTTAAACGAGCGTTTGTTGGTTCTTCTATAAGTCTTGAAGCTGCCTCACAGGCATCTGCCAGCATTAAAACGACTGACTCTTTTGTCAGGGGCTTGGGCCCGGGATAACGAAAATCATGCTCTGGAATAACGCCGTTTTTTTCTAATGCCTTCCGGTAAATAGAATGCATAACTGATGTGCCGTGGTGCTGTTCTATCATCTCTATTATTGGTTTGTCAAGATTCTTTTGCCTGGCAAGTTTTATACCTTCTTTAACATGTGAAATGATTAGCAGACCTGACATTGAGGGCGGAATACTGTCGTGTGGGTTGTCCATCGCTCTTTGATTTTCAATAAAATACTCTGGTTTAACTAATTTGCCAATATCATGATAATATGCTCCGACACGCACCATCAATGTACTGGCTCCTATTGATTCCGCAGAATGTTCAGCAATTGATGCTACTGTAAGTGAATGGTGATATGTTCCGGGCGCTTCTACTATCAGTCTTTTAAGCAATGGCTGATTAAAATCAGCAAGTTCAAGTAGTTTTATGTTTGTGATTCTTGAAAAAAATGTCTCTAACGGCGACAATAACCCGAATACACATATCATTGATATGAAACCATTGAGCGAAACCCACAACAGGTCGGACCTGAGATGACCGTTTGATGAATTCATCAGAAACTGCATTATCAATATTAACATAGCATTAACAAGAATTATCTTTAAACATGAATATGTTACATCCTGTCTGTGGACTATTCTTCTGCTTAAAGCAACCGCTACTATCCCGCTCATAAAATGAAAGAATAAATATTCTATTCTGAAACCGTTCAGGATACTTGAAGCAAATGAAACTACAACAATAAATATCATAGATACCTGTTCAGAGAGAAGCAAGGAAGCCAATATAGCCATACCTGCTATAGGTACAATATACGGCGATGCTTCAGGAATAGATTTCACAGATTCAATAAATAGCACAGTTAATATGAGCAAAAGACCCAGCAGCATCATTGCATCGTTGTCTTTAGATAATTCAGAATCTATTCTTTTCATATATGTGATGAACAATACGGTGGTCAAAATCAACAAAATTATAATTGAAAGTATTTTCTCCGGTGAAGGACCTATTTCTATCGCAAGGACAAGGAGTATAAAAACGCCTGTCGTGATTATTATAAACGACAGTGGAAGACGGACTTCGCGATACCAGAATGGGATTTCCTCTGTAACTATGGGGGTGGGTTTTTTCTCCACCCAGGCGAGAACTTTTAAAACTATGCGTTTAATTAATTCTTTAATCATTTCTTGTTATTATCCCATTTTTCGTATGCTTTGATTATATCCCTGACCAATTTATGCCTTACCACATCCACTTCAGATAACCAAATAAATTTTATATCTTTTATCCCGCTGAGTATTCCCCTTATCAGAACCAGGCCCGAGGAGCGTTCCTTACCATCTAAGTCAATCTGTGTAATATCACCTGTTATGACAACCTTTGAGTTAGGCCCGAATCGCGTCAGAAACATTTTCATCTGTTCAGATACTGTATTCTGTGCTTCGTCGAGAATAATAAATGCATTCTCCAAAGTTCTTCCACGCATATATGCTAACGGAACAATTTCAACCACTCCATCTTCCCTGTACCTGCGGAATTGTTCGGACCCCAGCATAACATAAAATGCATCAAACAAAGGTGTCAAATATGGACTAACCTTTTCATATAAATCACCGGGAAGAAATCCCAATCGCTCCCCCGCTTCAATGACGGGCCGCGTCAAAATTATTCGGTTGACTTTTCCCGCAGTCAATTCTGCCAATGCAGAAGCGACCGCAAGAAAAGTTTTACCTGTCCCCGCAGGGCCTATGCTAATCACCATATCATAGTTTCTTATTGCTTCAATGTAATCTTTTTGATTCTTTGACATCGGAACTATACGTCTGCCAGTGTATGTCCTATATACAGTATCCGGATTTTCGGGAGTATCTGATGAGTTATTCGTTTTTTTATTCCTTAATTCAAATAACTTATCTGAAACTTTATTAACATTACTTTCACTGCCTATTATTTCAACCATATATTTGTTAAGATTGGAATCCTGAGAACAGTTTATCTTTACACTATGTATCCTCTCTAATTGACGGATATTTCTATCATTCTCACCTAAAACCATCATAACCTCATTATTATCATCTAATATTATTTTTCTTTTCGCCATTTAAGTAAAATCCTGAAGGATTAACTCCAGGGATCCCCCGATTTATCCGCAGGATTATCTTATTTATCGGGGTTATAATTTCTATACTTTAAAAATTTTTTATGGAATATAAAGTATCTGCTTGGGATATATGACGTTGGGGTCTTCTATCTGGTCTTTATTGGCATTATATATCCTTCGCCACTTTTTGCCATCACCATAATATTTCTTTGCTAAATTCCACAGACAATCGCCTGTCTCCTGCCATATCCATACCTTATGCGTTATACCCTCTTTTTTATCCTCTGCACATATACTAAAACTCAACGCGGTAATGATTAATAAAATGCATAAAAGGATTTTTTTCTTCATTTATCCCTCTGTGGTAATTTTATTTCTATATCCAGTTCTTTCAACTGTTTTAAACTCACGACATCAGGTGCATTTGTCAATGGACATATACCCTTTTGTGTCTTTGGGAATGCTATAACTTCCCGTATTGAATCTTCGCCTGTCAGTATTGCTATAAACCTATCAAAACCCAGAGCAATACCGCCGTGCGGAGGTGCACCGTATGTCAAGGCGGAAAGCAGAAAACCAAATCTTTCCTTTGTTTCTTTTTCGTCAATTTTCAGTATTTTAAATATTCTATTCTGTAAGTCCATTTTATGTATACGGATACTTCCGCCGCCTAACTCTACCCCATTCAATACAAGGTCGTAGGCACGACCTGTTATATCAGGGACCGAACATTCAGGAAATTTATCAATCAGCCCTAAATCCTGCTCCCTGGGCATTGTAAAAGGATGGTGCATTGAAACCCACCTTTTTTCTGTCTCGCTCCATTCAAACAAAGGAAAATCGGTTATCCATATAAATTCCATCGTTTTTTTGTCTTTAATAATATCAAACTTTTCTGCCAGATGAAGTCTCAATGTACCGAGAACGTTGTTGGCCACATTAATTTTATCAGCAACAAAAAATATTATATCGTTCGGGACTGATTTTGTTTTTTCAACTATTTTTTTGAGCTCCTCATCAGTAAAAAACTTTTTTATCGGCGACTCAAGTTCAGGGAGAGGACCGGTATCAATTACCTTCAGCCAGGCGAGACCCTTTGCACCCTGTTCTATTGCAAATTCCGCTAACCTGTTTATCTCCGTATTTGATATTTTTGCTCCGTCTTTAAGACATATAGATTTCACCTGCCCTCCGGATTTTACTGTCTCGCTGAAAACCTTAAACCGGGAACTTTCTACGATTTCCGTAACATTCGTCAATTTCATATCAAACCGTGTATCGGGCCTATCCGACCCATACTCATCCAGAGATTGTTGATAACTCATACGACTGAAAGGCACCTTTATATCAATGTTCATAGTATCTTTAAGTACATTAGTTAGCATATTCTCAATTAAAGTTATTATATCGTTTTCGTCAATAAAAGACATTTCCAAATCCACCTGTGTAAACTCCGGCTGTCTGTCAGCACGCAAGTCCTCATCACGGAAACATCTCACTATTTGAAAATATTTATCAAATCCTGAAACCATAAGAATCTGCTTGAATAACTGCGGTGACTGCGGTAAAGCATAAAAACTCCCGGGAGAAAGTCTTGAGGGAACAAGGAAATCCCTTGCACCTTCCGGAGTTGATTTTGTCAGGAAAGGCGTTTCTATTTCAATAAAACCCTGCCCGGTGAGATATTTTCTTATGGATTGTGCTATGTGATGCCTTAAGACAAGGTTCTCCTTCAGGTTTGTCCTTCTTAAGTCCAGATACCTGTATTTCAACCGTATTTCTTCGCTTACGTCTGAAAAATCAGAAATTTCAAATGCCGGAACTTCCGATGTATTTAAAATCTCAAGGTTTTCAGCAACAACTTCCACTTCACCTGTTGGTAATTTTGGGTTTACCGTCCCTTCGGGTCTCCTGCGGACATTACCTTTTATGCCAATTACATATTCGGGCTTGAGTTTTTCTGCTTTATTAAATAATTCTTTCTTGTCAGGCTGAAAGACTATCTGGACCAATCCTTCACGGTCACGCAAATCAATAAAGATTACTCCGCCATGGTCACGTCGGGAATGCACCCAGCCATAGAGATTAACTATTTGTTCTATATGCTCTGCCCTGACTTTACCGCAATAATAGGTCCGTTTTTCCATATTTATTCAATAAATGATACCAAAAAAATAGCCTTTCGTCAAATTGAACTGAGATTAGAACTTTGGATTAAGTAAACGACACATGAGTGACCAGAGCAATGCTTTCGTAAAGCATTACTGTTTTTGATAAGGGGCAGTTACTCGTTTCAATCCACGCTCCCGTACAGGGAGCGACTTTTACGATAATATCTTCTACGAGCTTAGCAGCACGTT
>MNXB01000130.1 GCA_001871125.1 Elusimicrobia bacterium CG1_02_37_114 | reverse complement strand
GGGATAATATAGAGATGGAGGCAGAGTTGCTCACGCCGATAGCTTTGGAGAAACAGTTAAGGTTTGCGATAAGAGAAGGCGGACACACGGTGGGTGCGGGTGTGGTTACGGAGATACTGGAATAAAATATGGCTGAAAGAATAACGTTTTATCTTGCATGTACAGTTTGTAAGAATAGAAATTATCATTACGCTCGAAATAAGAAAAAAGAATACAAAGTTGAGACAAATAAGTTCTGTTCGAACTGTAAGAAACATACGCCACATAAAGAAGGAAAATGAGTGGGAGTGTCGGTTAACTGGTAAACCACCGGTCTCCAAAACCGGGACTGGGGGTTCGAGTCCCTCCACTCCCGCAGATAATCGTCCTAATGAATTAGGACGCTACGTTTTTCGTCTAAACATATGGAATTTATTAATAAGGCAATCCATTTTGTAAAAGAAGCGTACGCCGAACTGAAAAAGGTGTCCTGGCTGGGTCGCAAGGAAGTTATGGCTTCAACCGTTGTAGTGATAGTTTTTATTTTAGTAGTAGCACTTTATGTTGGTTTTATTGATTTTATATTAGCCCGCATTCTTGGTATATTCCTCCGGGGTTATTGAAGTTCAATCCGAAAAAATTATGCCACACGCCGAATTTGTTCATTTGCACAATCATACAGAATATTCTCTCCTGGACGGCGCCTGCAGGGTTGTTGATAATAGGGGTCAACCTGCAGAATTTATTAAATTAATGGCTAGTTACAAAATGCCTGCGCTTGCCATAACCGACCATGGGAATATGTTCGGTGCAGTGGAATTTTATTCTGCATGTCAGGAGGCCGGTATTAAGCCGATTATTGGTTGCGAGGTATATTTGGCAGGCGGGTCACGATTTAAGAAAGATAATAAAGATGATCGTAATTTTCACCTGGTATTGCTTGCCGAGGATAACCAGGGATATGAAAACCTGATGCAGATTGTTACGTCGGGATATCTTGAAGGGTTTTATTATAAACCCCGTATAGACAAAGAAGTTCTGAAAACCTACAGCAACGGACTGATATGTCTTTCCGGATGTCTTAACGGTGAAGTACAAAGAGCATTAATGGGTGATAATAAGCAGTTGGCCCAAAAACTGGTGGAAGAGTATAAATCTATTTTCGGCAGTGAAAATTTTTATCTTGAGGTTATGGATAATGGTATGCCGGAACAAAAACAACTCATTCCCCGGATTATTGATTTGGGTAAACAGACCGGCACTCCGTTAGTTGCAACAAATGACTGTCATTATTTACGAAGAGAGGATGCATTTTCACACGATGTATTACTGTGTATCGGTACCGGGGTTACAATAGATGCCGCTAAAAGATTAAAATTTCCTACTGATGAATTTTATTATAAAACGCCTGCGGAAATGCTGAAACTCTTTGACTATGTACCGGAGGCAATAAAAAAAACCGTGGAGATATCAGAGAGATGCACGGTTAAAATGAATTTCAACCAGTTGCTTCTGCCGTATTATAAAGTCCCTTCGGGTGAACAACCCGGCGATTATTTAAGGAAACTTTGCAGGGAAGGATTAAAGCGCAGATATGAAGAAGTTAGCGACGAAATAAACAGCAGGTTGGAACGCGAACTTTCAGTAATTGAGAAGATGAAATTTGCACAATATTTCTTAATAGTGTGGGATTTTGTTCAATATGCAAAGAAAAACTCTATCCCCGTCGGTCCGGGGAGAGGTTCCGGCGCAGGGTCTCTTGTAGCCTATTGTCTGGGAATAACCGATATATGTCCTATGACACACGGATTATTGTTTGAACGATTCCTTAACGTTGATAGACGCACCATGCCGGACCTGGATATAGATTTTGCTGACTATGGCAGAGATACGGTAATAGATTATGTCAGACAGAAATATGGCGAAAAAAATGTTGCACAGATTATTACTTTCGGTTCAATGCAGTCAAGACTTGTTATAAGAGACGTTGCGCGCGTACTTGGTTTTTCAGTCGCTGAGGCAGACAGGATTGCAAAACTTATCCCGCACGGGACCCCGATATTTCAGTCCCTAAACACTGTCCCGGAGTTAAGCGAACTGCACAACAGGGATGAAAGGGTTAAACATTTATTAGATGTAGCGCGGAAACTGGAAGGGCTAAAACGGCACCAGGGATTGCATGCAGCAGGCCTGGTTATTGCGAAAGATGATATTACGAAATTTACGCCTCTTGCCAGAGCAACGCAAAGACAAGCCGAAGGCAAAGAAATTTCCGTTACACAGTATAATGACGATGCACTGATTAAATTAGGACTGCTAAAAATAGATTTTTTAGGTCTGCGCACGCTCACGGTTATTGATACAAGCGTAAAACTCATAGTAAAGAGGCATGATAAGAATTTTGATTTAAGTAAAATACCGCTGGATGATAAAAAAACATTTAAACTTTTTAAGGAAGCAAAAACTGCAGGAATATTCCAACTTGAATCAAGCGGGATGAGGGATTTACTGCGCAAACTCAGACCGACAGTATTTGAAGATATAATAGCGTTGCTGGCCCTTTACAGGCCGGGTCCCATGGGGTCCGGTATGCTGGATGAGTTTGTAACCCGTAAGCATCAAAGAATAAAGATTAAATATGACCATCCTTTACTGGAGCCTATAGTTAAAGAAACTTATGGCGTAATAGTTTATCAGGAACAGGTCATGAAAATCGCAACGCAGCTTGCCGGATTTACTGAGGGACAGGCTGACTTATTGCGTCGTGCCATGGCTAAGAAAATCCGTGAAGAAATTGAACAGCAGGAAGAAAATTTTTGCAGCGGTGCAAAGAAAAACAATATTGACAGAGCAATAAGCAAGAAAATATTTGAACAGATAGTTCATTTTGGCGGTTATGGATTCAATAAATCACATGCTGCTGCATACGGCTTAATCGCTTATCAGACGGCTTATTTGAAAGCAAATTATCCGCTGGAATACATGAGCGCACTCCTTTCAAGCGAGATAGGGCGGAGTTCTGTTAAAAAAGAGGAAGAGGATTCCAAATTAGTGAGTTATATACGGGAAGCGAAGAATATGGGTATAGAAATTCTTTCACCGGAGGTGCAGAAGTCAGACGTTATGTTTTCTATTGAAGGCGATGCAATAAGGTTCGGTTTACTGTCAATAAAAAATGTCGGTGAACTGGCAGCAAAAAATATTGTTTCTGTCCGCCGCCGGGACGGAACTTTTAAGAATCTTTTAGACTTTTACTCCCGTACAGACACAAGACAGGTAAACAGGAGAGTTCTTGAATCGTTGATAAAGGCAGGTGCGTTTGACTTTCTTGGTTTAAAACTTAAGACAACACTGCCGGCATATGTGCGTGCCAGGGCAATGGCTGAACTGGAAAAGATATATTCAAATAAAGATGAAAAGGAATCGGCGCAGACTACGCTTTTTGAATCACCCGCGGAAGAAGTCCCAGCAGAGATTTCCTGGCCGGATCATGTTGTTTTAGGTTATGAGAAGGAAGTTTTGGGATTTTATCTTTCAGGACACCCTCTTGCCCAGTATCGCCAGAAGGTTGAACAGGTATCATCACATAAGATTGAAATGTTATCGTCAAATATTCACAAGGTCAGGATTGCCGGTATAATTGCCAGCATTAAACGGCTTACAACGAGGGAAAAAGGTGAAAAAATGGCTAAATTCAGACTGGAGAATTTTGACGGCGAAGTGGACGTGCTGGTTTTTCCAAAAGACTACAGTCAAAAAATCAGCAAACTCCTCAATCCTAATGAACTTGTTGTGGTTGAAGGCAGAGTGAGCAGGCGTGACGATAAACCGACGATTATAGCATTGGATGTGATACCTTTAGATAAGTTTGAAATAAAAACAGAAAAAGCAGCAGAAAGAATATATCTCAAGATGTCGTCTGCAGGCGTGGATGATGCATTCATTGAAAAATTAAAGAACAGTCTGGATAACCATCCCGGTCAAACCCAGGTATATTTGAAAGTAAACTCACGATTGCACGATGAAACTATTATTGAGATACCCAAAAAAGTAGAAGTGAGCCAGAAGTTATATGGCGAACTGGAGAAACTGCTCGGAGAAAAGTCCTGGGAAATCGTAAACGGGGTCAGGTCTTGACTTTACAGGATATACTGTAAAGTCAAGACCTGACCCCCCAAACCCTTGACAAATCGGATATAATGTAGTATAATCCATTTTAGTTATACTAAAACGCCACCAGAAGTAGGTTACTCCAGTAAGAAGTAGTTACTCCAGTAAGAGGTATTGTTCAATGAATATCAAGAGGATTTTAAAGATTAAATTACCATCACGTCAGTCTTCATTTCTATGGGGTGCCCGTAAAACAGGGAAAACAACGTATTTAAAACAACGTTTTCCTGATAGTATATTTTATAATTTTCTTGAAACAGATTTATTTTTTGCTTTTTTAAAAGAGCCGTCGTTGTTACGTCAACGGCTTTTAGCAAAAAGTAAAGAATCTTTTCGGTTCCCCGTCATTCTTGATGAAGTACAGAAAGTTCCTAATATTATGGACGAAGTGCATTGGCTCATCGAAAATAAAGGATTGTCTTTTATTTTGTGTGGTTCAAGCGCGCGCAAACTCAAGTGTGGACGGGCTAATCTTTTAGGTGGCAGGGCGTGGCGTTTGGAAATGTTTCCGTTAGTGTCTGCTGAATTGGGGAAAGTCAATTTATTAAAAGCATTAAACCAGGGTTTGATTCCGGCACATTATTTGCAAGACGCTGTCTCCTGTGAAAAATCCTTAAAGGCATATGTAGAAGATTATCTAAAAGAAGAAATTTTTGCCGAAGGATTGAGCCGTAATATTCCGGCGTTTTCACGTTTCTTAGATGCAGTGGGTTATAGCCACGGCGAACTTATTAATTACGCAAATATATCAAGGGATTGTGGTGTAGATTCTAAAACTATTAAGGAATATTTTCAGATTTTATCCGATACTCTGTTAGGCTCGTTGCTTGAGCCATTTAAAAAAAGGCAGCATCGACAGGTAATAAACAAAGCGCCTAAATTTTATCTATTTGATGTAGGCGTAGCAGGAATAGTTACTAAACGGCGTATTAGTGAAGAAAAGGGTGAGCTTTTTGGAAAGGCATTTGAACATTTTATTTTTATGGAGATAAAAGCTTACCGGTCATACAGCGGCAAAAATTTTTCAATAAACTTCTGGAGAACTAAATCCGGGATGGAAGTTGACTTTGTTTTGGGCGAGGGCGAAGTTGCAATAGAGGTTAAAGGTGTAAAACGCGTTGATCCGAGCGACTTAAGAGGACTCCATGCTTTTATGGAAAATAATCTTTCTAAACATTCGATGATTGTTTGCCAGGAAAAAGAGGAGCGTATTTTTGGTAAAATACGGATTGTGCCATGGCAGGATTTTCTTTCGTCACTTTGGAATGGAGATATTATGTAGGTGGTTGACTATTGTTGGCATGGGAACAGAATACTTATCTGTCAGTCACTTCAAACCTTTAACTTCTGATTTGAATTCTCCGTAAAAAATAAGTTTTAGGACACTATAAATAAAACATGAGATTGCCACGCCCTTCGGGCTTTCTTGAAGCATAGGAAATTATTGCCCCAATAAATTGGGGGATCCCTGGAGTTGCCCCAATAAATTGGGGGATCCCTGGAGTTGCCCCAATAAATTGGGGGATCCCTGGATTGCCCGATTCATCGGGCTTTCTTGGTGAAAAAAGAATGAGAAATAACGTTATTTTTAAAATAAATCCCGAAAAGATAGATTCAAAAAAGATAAAAATTGCTGCCCGGTCAATCAGACAGGGCAAACTCGTTGCTTTTCCTACAGAGACAGTTTATGGATTGGGGTCTGATGTTTTTAATGCCCGAGCAGTATTAAAGATATTTAAAATCAAAGGAAGACCCGGTAATGACCCTTTGATTGTTCATATTAGCGAGAAGGAAACTCTCTTCAATTTAGCAAAAGAAATTCCTGAAGAAGCAATGAAATTAATTGACGAATTCTGGCCCGGACCACTTACGGTCGTCTTGAAAAAATCTAACATAGTTCCGGACATAGTAACTGCAGGGTTGGATACAATAGCTATAAGGATGCCCAGAAACGCAATTGCTTTAAATTTAATAAAATTTGCTGGAACTCCTGTGGCCGCTCCCAGCGCTAATCTTTTCGGAAGGCCTTCTCCGACCTGCGCCCAGCATGTAATTGATGACCTTACCGGTAAAGTGGATATAATTCTTGACGGGGGAAGAACTGAGATAGGTTTGGAGTCAACAGTGATTGATATGACTCGTAGACCCTTTAGAATTTTACGTCCTGGCGGAATTACAATGAAAGAAATAAGAAGGCTATTGGGTAAAGTAGAATTAAACTCTGATGAATCTGATATTATCCGTAGCCCCGGGGTGTTACCGCATCATTATTCTCCTAAAGCAAAGCTTCTACTCGTAGAAAAAGGGAATGGTCAGATTAATGAAATGAAAAGGTTGGCATTGAATTTCAAAAAACAAGGTAAGAACATAGGAATTATGGTGACTTCTGAAAATCAAAACAAATTTAATGGATTTAAAATTCAAGTAATAGGCTCAATAAATGATTCAAGAACTTGTGCGTTTAATCTTTTTTCTATTTTGAGAAGTTTTGATAAAGAAAAAGTTGATGTTATTATTGCTGAAGGAATAGGGTTGCGGGGTCTTG
>MNXB01000036.1:0-30223 GCA_001871125.1 Elusimicrobia bacterium CG1_02_37_114 | reverse complement strand
AAGAAAAGATTAAAAATTACGGCGGGATTCAGTTATTCCTGGGCGGGATTGGACCGGACGGGCATATAGCTTTTAATGAACCCGGTTCATCCCTCAGTTCCAGAACAAGAGTAAAAACACTTACGCATGACACGATTATCGCAAATTCAAGATTTTTTAACAATGATGTAAATAAAGTCCCAAAACAAGCACTCACCGTAGGAGTCGGGACTGTTATGGATTCCAGGGAGGTGGTGCTGGTCGTCAGCGGTCATAATAAAGCACATGCTCTGCAGAAAGTTATTGAAGAAGGGATAAACCATATGTGGACGGCCTCAATGCTCCAGCTTCACCCGAGAGCAATCGTGGTTTGTGATGAAGAAGCAACAGCAGAATTAGAAGTTGCTACTGTAAACTATTTCAAAGATATAGAGAAGGAAAACTTAAAACCATTCAAAATATAGGAGGGAAACAGAAATGTTAAACAGAGAAGATGTACAGAAAAGAGTAATAAAAGTAGCATCACAGGTGCTGAAAATAGCTCCGTCCGGAATCAAACCGGAATCCAATTTTGTATTTGACCTGGGAGCAGAATCAGTAGATAGTATTGCGTTAGTATCTGCATTTGAAAAGGAATTCAATATTGAAATGGATGAAGAATCTGCTCTGCAAGTACAATCGATAGATTCGGCTGTTGATTATATAATGAATCACCTGGAGAAATCTCAGTAGCGTCCGAATTCGGACGATTGTTTTCCATATATAAGGAGGTCATTTCTAAATGAGAGTTATTATCGTAAAGGATTATGATGAGATAAGTAAAAAAGCCGCATCAATTATTGCTGAAAAAATCCGGAAAAAACCCCATTTTGTTCTTGGAGTGGATGTATCAGACACTATAATCGGAACTTATAAGGAACTGATACAATTAAATAAAAAGGGGAATCTGGATTTTTCAAGAGTGGTAACCTTTAAT
This sequence comes from Elusimicrobia bacterium CG1_02_37_114, assembly GCA_001871125.1. Lineage (GTDB taxonomy): Bacteria > Elusimicrobiota > Endomicrobiia > CG1-02-37-114 > CG1-02-37-114 > CG1-02-37-114. The sequence continues at coordinate 29,268 of MNXB01000036.1, read as the reverse complement.
CTTGATGAATATTTAGGACTGGCACCCGGCCATCCTCAAAGTTGTCGTTACTTTATGGATACCAATCTGTTAAAACAAATTAATATCGACGAACGCAATATTTATATTCCCAACGGATTAACTAAAGACCCGCAGCTGCTCTGTGAGAAATATGAAAAATCAATAAAAGAAGTGGCGGGAATTGACCTGCAGGTGCTGGGAATAGGAACGGATGGCCATATCGGGTTTAATGAACCCGGTTCTTCACTTACGTCCCGTACCAGAATAAAAACATTGACGGAAGAAACCGTCAAAAACAGGACAAAGGTCTTTAAAAAATCCGGAGATGTCCCAAGGTTTGCTATAACAATGGGAGTAGGGACTATAATGGAATCAAGGATGTGTATGCTGCTGGCAAGCGGAAAAAGAAAAGCAGAAATTTTAGTTAAAGCCATTGAAGGTCCTGTAACGGCAAGTATTCCGGCATCTATGTTACAGCTTCATCCGAATGTGATTGTAATAGCCGATAAAGAAGCATCGTTTAATCTGGCTCAGAAGGACTACTATATTTATGTAGAAAAAATGACCAAACAGATTGGAGATGCCCAGATATGAAATCTAAAAACTTCCAGCAAATTTTTTACCCGGCATCAATTGCTGTCGTTGGAGCAACCAATACGCCCGGGACGGTTCCTAACGATATATTTACCAACATTATGAGGAGCGGCTTTCCGGGCCCCATTTATCCCGTCAGTCCCGGTAATGAAACTATTTCCGGAGCAAAAGCTTACAAATATGTCCTTGATGTTCCGCATCCCGTTGATTTGGCAGTGATAGTTTTTCCAAGCTCGGTTTGCAGTATGGCACTGGAACAATGCGGGCAGAAGGGGATAAAAGCAGTAATTATAATTTCTGCCGGATTTAAAGAAACAGGTCAAAAAGGTAAAGAGCAGGAACTCAAGTTAAAAACTATTGCCGATAAATATAATATGTCGGTAATCGGGCCAAATTGTTTAGGTGTGATAAATGCTGACCGGACAATTCAGTTAAATGCCAGTTTTGCCCGTAAAATGCCTGATGAAGGTTCAATAGGATTCCTGTCTCAAAGCGGTGCACTCTGTACGGCCGTCCTGGACTATGCTCTGAATAAACTGATAGGTTTTTCCAAATTTGTAAGTTTCGGCAACAAAATGGATATAAACGAAGTTGACTTACTGCAGTATCTTTTTGACGATGAAAAAACCAAAACTATTTTATTATATCTTGAGGAAGTAAGTTTAGGGAAAGAATTGTTTGAACTGATGAGAAAAAATAAAAATAAAAAACCTGTACTGGCATTAAAATCAGGAAGGACTTCGGCAGGTATGGCAGCAGCACAATCTCATACCGGTTCATTGGCCGGTTCGGACGAAGTTTGTGATGCGGCATTCAGACAGATGGGTATAATCCGTGCTAAAAATATTGAAGAGATGTTCAATTATGCGATTGCTTTAACATACCAGCCCCTTCCTAAATCAAACAGAGTAGCGATTGTTACAAACGCCGGTGGTCCGGGAGTAATGGCTGCTGATTCAGCCATTGAAAACGGGCTGGAATTAGCCAAATTCAGTCCTGAAACTACAGAAATACTTAAAAATGCCCTTCCCAGAATGGCAAATATAAAAAACCCGGTTGATGTAATCGGAGATGCCCGAGCTGATCGCTATGACGCTGCTCTGACAAGCATTTCAAAGGATAATAACGTGGACGGTATTGTATGTATTCTTACTCCCCAGTCAATGACGGACATAGAATCAATCGCTCAGCTGGTCTGCAGGGTTGAAAAAGAAATGGATAAACCCCTACTGTGTTCCTTTATGGGCGGAACAGACGTTGCAAGCGGGATAAGAATACTGGAAGAAAGGCAGATTCCTCACTATACGCTTCCTGAATCAGCCTGCCAGTCTCTAAAAACAGCTGTCAGATATACAAACTGGCTTTTGCGTCCGGAAAGTAAAGTAAAAAAGTTTGAAATAAATTACTCAAAGGCAAAAGAAATAATAGAAAAGTCTGTCAATGATAAGAAAAGTTACCTGACCGAACCTTCTGCGCTGGAACTTATGAGTTGTTACGGGTTCCCTATTCTTAAACATGGGTTAGCAAAAAACCCGGAAGATGCGGTAAAAATTGCCGGAGATATAGGATTTCCTGTAGTTATGAAAATTGTTTCGTCAGATGTCCTACATAAATCCGATGTAGGCGGCGTCCTCGTAGACCTGCAGAACAGCGAGCAGGTTCAGGAGGGATTCAAAAAAATATCCGATGCCGTTCGTGCTAAAAAGCAGGATGCAGATATTCTCGGTATCCTGGTGGAAAAAATGGCAAACAGCGGACAGGAAGTGATTATGGGTATAAAGAGAGACCCGAGTTTCGGTGCGGTGATTATGTTTGGTTCAGGTGGAATTTTTGTAGAATTAATGAAGGATATAACTTTACGAACAGTTCCTATAACCGAACTCGATGCAGAGGAAATGATTAAAGAAACAAAATCATATATACTGCTTTCAGGTTTCAGGGGAGCAAAACCTTCGGATATTCAATCGGTCAAAGAATGTCTTGAACGTCTCTCGCAGATGGCTATGGATTTCCCACAAATTACTGAACTGGACATTAACCCTCTGGTTGTTTATGAAAAGGGTTGTCATATAATAGATGCAAGAATTATGTTAAATGTTCAATAAGGGTAGTCGCAGGCTTCAGCCTGCGTACATAAAGGAGATTAACAAATGAAACTAGTTATTTTTGAAGATGAAAAATATGAACAACTTTATCCCATTTCTTTAACGAGAGCAGTTTTTGAGTTCAGGTGCGGTATTACAGACTTACTGGAAAAAATAAAGACAGCAGTCCCTGCTGATGGAGTTTCTTATTTTGTCAGGGACTACATAGCACCGACATTCAAGGAACGCTACCCGTCTGATTCAGTCAATGACCTCAATAGCCTTAAAGAAAAAGATATTTTGGTCGTAAACGGAAGATGTCTTTTGATTGGCGAAAAATCGAAGCTCTCGGGTTCCGGCGGGGAGGAATGGGCGGAAAAAGGCAGTGATTTTGTATATGCGAAAGTAAACAAGAAAACTTTATCTGAATTTAAAGGGACCAACTTTGAGGAATTACTTGATTTCATAAAATCAAAAATAAAAAAAATAGAAACAGATATAAAAATGATAAATTATCCCTGGGATTTGATTAACTATAACGCGGAAGCAATTGTTGATGATTTTAAAAGAATGAAAAAATCGGGCATAGACGGTTCTATGGCAAAAGAATCGGTAATCTACGGGCCCAAAGAACAGGTTTATATAGCAAAAGAAGCAGAAATCCATCCGTTTGTATGCCTTGATACCAAACACGGTCCTGTAATAATTGACGAAGGAGCAGAGGTACATCCGTTTACGCGTATAGAAGGACCTTGTTACATAGGTAAAAAATCCATTGTTCTTGGAGCTAAAATCCGTGAAGGATGTTCAATCGGACCCGTCTGCCGTATAGGCGGGGAGGTAGAGGAGAGTATATTTCATGCTTACTCTAATAAATTTCATGACGGTTTCATAGGACATGCTTATATCGGTGAATGGGTTAACCTGGGAGCGCTGACTACAAACAGCGACTTAAAAAATGACTACAGCAATGTCGGCGTAGTTGTAAAAGGTAAACCGACTGATACGGGAAGTATTAAGGTAGGTTCTTTTATAGGGGACCATACAAAAACCAGTATAGGGACCCTTATTAATACAGGTGCACATATCGGCGCTCTGTGTCTGATTCTGGCTTCAGGGGGAGTTTTACCGAAGTATCTTCCGTCAGGAAGCTGGTTTATAAACAACAGCGTGACCAAAGGTTTTGGTTTTAAGAAATTGCTCCAGACAGCCGAAGTGGCTATGTCCAGGAGAAAAATAAAACTTACAGAAGAATACGTTAAATTATTGGAAAAAATATACGAAATAGCCAAACCGGACAGAGATATCTTAATTAACAAAGGTAAATACGAATAGAGTAATTTATCTTTATGATAAAACAGGAATTAAGAGAAAAAATTTCAGGTTTAATAGAATTGCCTCCTTCCTTACAGTTCACGATTGAACAACCTCCGAAACACAGCCAGTCTGATTTAGCGACAAATCTGCCGATTGTATTATCAAGGACAACGGGTAAAGAAATAAAAAAGATTGCCGATGAAGTAATTAGTAAATTACAAGGCTCTCAGTTAGTTGAGAAAATAGATTTTGCCGCACCCGGATTCATAAATTTTAATATTTCATTGCAAAGATTAGCTCAGGAACTGAAAACGGTTACTGCTGAAGATAATGCATATCCCGGAATTGATTCGGGTAAAAACAAAAAAGTTTTACTGGATTTTGTTTCGGCAAATCCCACAGGGCCGCTGCATATCGGACATGCCAGGTGCGCGATAATAGGCGATACGTTGTCCAGGATATTCAGGCAGTTCGGCTGGGAGACACTACAGGAGTATTATGTAAACGACATCGGTACGCAGATGGATATACTTTCCGAATCAGTTGAATTCAGAAGCAGGCAGCTCAACGGAGAAAAAATTGATTTTCCCGAGAATGCCTATAAAGGCGAGTATATAACAGAAATTGCCGGGGACATTAATAGTAAATATGAGAATTTACCGCAAAGAGAAGAAATCAAAAAAATCACTTTGGAAAAAATCCTTGATATTATTAAAAATGATTTAACTGATTTTGGGGTAAATTTTGATTCCTGGATATATGAATCTGAATTACATAATAAAGGCATAGTAGAAAAAACGATTGGTTTATTAAAGAAGCAGGGTGTTGTGTATGAAAAAGATGGTGCACTTTGGTTCGGGTCAGCTGAATCCGGCGATGAAAAAGACCGCGTCGTTAAACGCAAGGACGGAAGATATACATATTTTGGTGCGGATATAGCGTATCACAGCGATAAGATTGCCCGGGGGTTTGATAAATTAATAAATATCTGGGGGACAGACCACCACGGTTATGTGCCAAGGATTATGTCAGCGATAAAGTCATTGGGTTATGATGAAAATAATGTCAAAATAATACTTTATCAGCTCGTGTCGTTATCGCGAAACGGTGTGCGGTTGAAAATGTCAACCCGTGCCGGTGAGTTCATAACTTTAAGAGAGGTAATGAAGGAAATAGGAGTTGATGCAACAAGGTATTTCCTTTCCACGCGCACACCGGAGTCGCATCTGGAATTTGACCTGGAACTGGCAAAAAAACAGTCACCGGAAAATCCTGTCTATTACATCCAGTATGCACACACACGCTGCTGCGGTATTTTCAGAGAAGCTAAACTGGAACCTTCAGAGAAAATATTTTCCGGAGTCAACGTATCGTTACTGAAAGAACCCGCGGAGAGAGATTTAATGAAAAAAATTTTATTTTATCCGGATACACTTAACAGTTGTATTAATGATTACACACCGCACCATATTACGACATACCTGCTTGACCTGGCAGGCTCTTTGCATAAATATTATGACGGATACCGCGTGCTGGGCAATGACGAAGTCCTTAAAATTTCAAGATTATATCTGATAAATGCCGTAAGGATTGTTATAAGAAACGGCTTGTCACTGCTGGGCATATCCGCTCCCTCCCGTATGTAGACCAGCCGAACTGAGCCGGCCCCGAATATATGGACCTATCTTGCCCGGAGGCAGACAGGTATCAGGTAATTGATATTGGCTTATTTTGCTTTTTAATAGAAATAATTAAAGAATTCATGAGTAATGAGCAGAAGAAGATATAGAAAGGTCATTCCACAAGGAGTGTTATTAGAACAAGTAACTAAACCTGCCGAAGAAGAATTTAAGATAATTCTTATGGCAGCAGATTCTATTATACCAATCAATGCTGGTAGAAGATATCTGGTTCAGTTGCTTAAAGGTTCAAAAACACAGGTTATGTTTAGGAACAATGCCGATAAAAGCAAATATTATGGTTCACTTTCACATTATTCTCTGGATGAAATACAAAAACAGGTTGATTGGCTGATAGTTAATAATTGGCTGCGATTGGAACAAGAGTGGAAAACTCCACATGTAATTCATAGCCCGCCTGGATGGGAACTTGTAAAACAAATTTGGGTTGAGGAATTATTAAAGATGATGAGGACATCATGTGAAAAATTCTTTAAAGAAATAACAGATATCAATCCCCAGATAAAATACTTACTTTTAGATACAATTGCAGAAAAAAGTATAAGAGAAATGGTTCCTATACTTAAAGAATGGCAAAAATCAGCCTCAAGGAAACTGAATGCGAAAATAGAGTTTACTCTTATGAAAATACAATAGATAAAAATAAATTGGATAGATGTCCTACACATGATGAGATAGAATTGTTGATGAAAAATAGAGAAATATCTACACCTTTGCTTTAGATGTATATGTCAGAAGTGCATCTGTTAGAGCAAGTATTGAACAGTGTTTTCTTTATCCAGAAAGACGAAAAAAATTTGTTAAATATTTTCGTAAATTGGCACCTTTTGTTACAAGATGAACCATGGTAAAAACTTGGAATAGACCCTTTAGATTTACGAGGCTAAAGCCTCTATTCCAAACATATTTCAGTTACCACAAATGTAGGAGAATATGCTATGGTAGGATCCTGGGAAATAGAATATTGTTTAGAGAGATTGAATCGCAACCCAGAAGACGATTACATTTTATGGCGATTAGGTGATGTCTACTTACAGAATAAGAATTACCAGAAAGCATTAGAAATTGGTAAATACCATTACGAGATTCATCCCGATAGTCCAAATGCAATTGATACTTTACTCAAATCATTAGAGAGATTAGGGGAACCAGTTGAAACATTTCCGTGGAAAGGTAATCCCAAAATACTCAAGATTGAAGATGCATTGAATATAGTTTACGAATATATGCTACAGAAGTCACATAAGAGAGGGAGGAAAAAGAAAGTACATTTCTTAGATTTGTATTCCTATCCGTTTCACGACAAAAACTTATTTCTGCTATTTTCAATTGACCATTTTGAAGAGAGAATACGTAATGATGAGCGATTTCTAGTTAGTATCGAAGGGGATGTCTCGTTAAAAAATGATGTTAAATTATGAAAGAAAATTTTTGATTATCTTAAACGAGTTATACGGTAAAGAAATTTTGTAAAGTATTGACGTAGAACCTATTTCAGAAAAAGGTCAAGCCAGAAAATGTATTAGGATTATCTATTAGTAGAATTAAAAAAATGGACACAGAACGATTAATATGACAATCAAACACATAAATTATAAAGGCGATACATATTATCTTCATGAAAAGAGAAACGCTGCAGGAAAATCTAAATACTATTTTTCCAAAAGTACTGAAGGCAATCTATTAGAAAATATACCTGAAAAGTATGAAATATATGAAAATCCTAATGGACAAGTCTTTTTAAGACCCGAGTCTAAGAAAATTATATCAGAGAAAGAAATCGAGATAGTAAAATCTAGTATTAAAAAATATTCAAATTTAGAGTCGTTCAAAATTGATGTTAAAAAAAATACAATTGTTATTTACGAGCCCGACCAAAATATAACAGAAATGATTAAAACATTTTCTTCATTTGGTCATAATAATGTTGACAAAAAATATTGCGAGAAATTCTTGTTATATAGTCCAACAATGAGATTTATTCTTATTGATAAAGAAAAAAGAATATTTACAGTTGAAAGAATGTGTTATCGGTCTTTTGTTAATGGCTGGCTTGAACTTTATGATATTGGCGATATTGATACACTTGTTAAGGAATATTGTTATCACCTGGGTAGAGAGTCTTTCTATGATTTAATATAACTTCTTTCAAGGACGAAATATACACTATGTATGGAAAAAGAAATTATTAAAATTATAGATAACATGAGATAGAGTTTTTGTCGGACATGATGATAAGAAAAAAATATTTGTACCCATTCATTCTTTTTTTTATTATTTATTTTTTTACCACATCCGTTTATTATTTTCCAGATGGGCAGGGATACTTTTCCTATCTGTCTTCCCTTTTTTATGATAATGAACTGGATTTTTATAACGATTTTATAAATATGCATATCCCTGTGCCCATAGCAGTAACCGAAAAGGGTTATGTGAGTAATATATGGTCGTTTGGCTCGGCTTTTTTATGGACACCGTATTATTTACTGGCAAAATTTATAGTTTCTACTCAAGGGATACAGAGAGTAACGCCTTATTCAGGCTGGTTCTGGAGATTTGTAAATTTCGGCACTATGGTGTATGGTTTTTAACTTTCTGGCTGATATTTGATTGTCTGAAATTGTTGAACATAGCGAAATCCCGTTTTTTAATTGTTCTGATGACATTTCTCGGCACACCGCTTTTTTATTATATATTTGTCATACCCTGCAGTTCACACGGCACTTCGGTTTTTGCTGTTTCTCTTTTCCTCTGGTACTGGCTTAAATCATTTTCATACCCGGATAAACCCGGCAGGTATATATTGTTAGGCATATTTGCCGGAATTATGGTTATGGTGCGTCCGCAGGAAGGACTTTTTATGGTATGCGTTCTTATTGAATGGACATACAGGTTTTTTAAACACAAAGATTTTATGAATATATTAAAACAGGTTGGAATATTTATTGTTTTTTTTATTATAACTTTATCTCCGCAGCTCTTAATATGGAAGTTCATATACGGTAATTTTCTTGCTTCACCTGCCGGATTTAATGTAAGTTTAAACAACTTTGCATTGAAGGAAGTTTTGTTTTCTTCTTATCACGGGATATTGTTCTGGACACCGGTGTATTTTATCGCCTTTGCAGGTTTGTTGTATTCACTTAAAAAAGATCTGATTGTATACGGTTCATTGTTAATCACTGTATGTTTACAGGTATTGATAAATTCATTGTGCGTAGCATTCTGGGAGGGACATTCTTTTGGATTAAGACAGATGACAAGTTCGTCTTTAGTGATAGCGGTTGGTATTGCAGGACTGTGGTACAAGAAACCATTTCTCTCTTTAATCGTTATACCTGTTATATGGACGACACTACTGCATTTCAATGCTTATCTGGGATTAGACCTCCTGAACTATCTTTCACCGGAAGAGATTTTTAATAAACAAAAAAATTTCCTGCCGGTAACAATAAACTTTTTCAAACAACTTTTTACAAAATCACAACCTGGCCCATCTCTTTCTATCGGGTTCTTCATTTTAACTATGGCAGTATTGTGGATTGGCAAGAAAATCAGAGAGAGGATTGATAAAAAGCAGCTGACCCCGGTTATTGTAATTTTATTGATAATTATTTGTTTATTTGATATAAAAATCTTCCGTGCCCACAGAAATAAACCAAATTATGATAAGTCCGGAATACAGACAATTGACTCAAAACAACTGCCTGTATTTTTTACAAAACAGGTAGAGGAAATGAAGGATAAATATGAATCTTTACGGCGTAAATCCGAATAAACAGAAAGCCCTTGAGGAAAAGATGCACAAACTGGGCATTTACGAGCACGATTTAATAGAGAAGTTCGTCAGGTCCAGCGGTAAAGGCGGACAGAATGTCAACAAGTTGTCCACCTGTGTTTATCTTAAGCATATTCCCACAAACATTGAAGTTAAATGTCAGTTAGAAAGGTCACAGTCGCTCAACCGTTTCCTGGCACGCAGGATTCTTGCAAACAGGATTGAGGAAATGGTTCTTGGCAGGGAGAGTTCCGAGAGGCAGAGGATAGAGAAGATAAGGAGACAGAAACGTAAGAGGTCAAGACGGGCAAAAGAAAAAATTCTTGAATTGAAGAAGTTCCAGTCAGCCAAAAAAGACTTGAGGAAGAAAGTAACTGCACAAATCCCAGAGGTCTGATCATTCAATCACGATAAAGACGTTACCGACGGAGAGAAAATTCAAAAATCCTTTGCGGATTTGAAACTTAATAATATTATGATAAGATATACCTCAAAAAGAGGTATATCAAAATAAATAGTAATGAATTAAGCAAAGGAAGGGATGCGTTTTGGAAAATCCAGGTTTTAGATGGAATAGAAACGACAGATGTATTAATAGATGGAAAAGTGTATATGAGATTTATGAAAGGTGATGAGGGATCAAAACGGATGGGAATAGTTCAGTTATATGAGTCTGGGAAAGGAACGCAGGAAGATATAGCAAAAGCATTTGGAGTGAATGTTAAATCAGTATACAATTACATAAATGCCTATAAAGGAAATGGGATAAAAGGATTAGTAAGCCAGGCGAGTGGTTAGCAAGAGAAGTTGGCATAGATGCAAAAGATATGACAGTAATATTTGACCGAGGAGGATTTAGTGCAGAGTTATTCAGGTGGCTTGACGATAGAGAAGACGTCTAAATTGATTATCCTTCTACCAAAATAATTACATTCCCAGTATATGCAACAATTCTTTTTACCAGGTAGGTCGGTGGGACGTTGACAACGGTTACATTTATATGATTCAATAAACTTCTCACTATTATGTGAATACTGTTTGACTGAACTCCTAATTTTTGCTATTATTAACTCTGTAGAAGCTGGACTGTGCATATTAAAACTCCTTTGGTAGGGGAGTTAATTAACGGACAGCTTCTACATTATATAATTTTTAGTTGTTCTTGTTAAGAAGGTTAAAACAACAAAACTCGGAACATAATTAAACTGGGAACATAATATGTTAAAATAATTTTAGGATGAAAAAAATTTATATTGATTTGTGTGTTTATAATAGGCCTTTTGATGACCAGAAGCAACCAAAAATTAAGTTAGAAACTGATGTTTTCTTGTATTTATTGGAACAAATTGAAAAAAAGAAATACCATGTAGTAAATTCCATTATCTTGGAATACGAAAATAAACAAAATCCTTATATAGAGCGAAGAGAAAAAGTTTCGACATATCTAAAATTAAGTAGTGAAAAAATAAATATTGACGAATCAGTTATTGAGAGAGCTATAATATTGGAAAGATATGGTATTCCTTCAATTGATGCATTACATTTAGCAGTAGCAGAAAAATCAAAAGTAAATTATTTTATTACTTGCGATAATATATTACTAAATAAAATTAGAAATTTGAAAATAAAGTTAGAAATAAGTACGGTTAGTCCAGTAGAATTCGTAGCAATGGAGGGTGAATAAAATGCAGACAGTTAATCATATGGTAAATGAGGAAATCAGAATTGAAGGGTGGAATGCATTAGTCACTAGACTGGGTGTTGCAGGAGCGACGAGATTCTTACTTGAATACCAATCCGGCAAAGGAAATTACACAAAAGAGAGAAAACATATTTTTCACCAAAGAACAGTACGACAGATAATCAAGGATATATAAATTTCGTTCTTTACGCTCACCACATCAGCCACCTACCCGACAACCCAACCCCTACGCTTGACAAAAATATGTTTTTAATATTTATGTTGGGAGTTTTTTTCAGTATTTTCTTTTGGGTCGATGAAGTAATGATATATGAAAAGGCATTTTTATCAACTCACAACATAATACTACTACACATCTTCCGTTTATACTCTAAAAATCTTTTGATTACAGATAATAAAAAATCAAATTTTTGAAACCCATTGACAAAACATCAAATTTGATGTATAATATATAGTGAATGAAGGCGCTTAGCCGAACAGGAATTTAAATGAATGAATATAAAATTACGTTCTTTGAAACAAAAAGAGGAGAAATACCGGCAAGAGATTTTATTCTTTTTCTACCTGAAGGAGCTCAAAGTAAAGTGGCGGCATACTTACAGTTACTTTCGGAAAAAAGGGACCCTCATTAACTGTGCCGGATAATGAAATAGAAAAGGCAATAAACATAATGAGAAGATATTGAAATAGATAAAGAAAAGAGGAGATTTGCAAAATGAGAAACTACACTTTAGAAGACCTAAAGAAAGAATTGTTTAAGAACGAAAAAGTTAAAAAAGATTATTCAAGAGAACTGACAAAAATTAGAATTGCTCAGCAAATTTATGAATTAAGAAAGCAAAATCACATTTCACAACAAGAACTTGCTAAACGCCTTCATACATCTCAACAAGCAGTAGCTCGTCTTGAAAAAGATGATTACAGGCCGACTACAAAAACACTTGAAAGATTAGCTGAAATATTCCATAAAGACTTACTAATTAGATTTGTCTAAAAAGAAAGTATGGAAAGTATGGGGACGGTTCTGATTCTTTCAAGAAGACGGAACTTAGACATTTTTCTCTTTTTCCGCAATATTCTTATTATCCTTTTTTATTTGTTGTAAGTATCAGAACCGTCCCAATAAGTACAATAAGTACAATAAGTAAATGGAGCAATTGTGGAGAGTTGTCATATAATTTTTAAGGGGAGAGTGCAGGGAGTGGGGTTCAGATATACTGTTATGGATATAGCCCGGACATATCCTGTTAAGGGTTTTGTAAGAAACTTAATTACCGGAGACGTGGAAGTAAAAGTTGAAGGAGAGAAAAAAATCATAGAAGATTTCATAAAGAGTATAGAGAAAGAAATGAAAAGGTATATTAGAAAATCGGAAATTGACTGGGGAGAATACAGCGGTGAATTCAGTAAATTTGAAGTGAGATTTTAAAATGACTAAAGAGAAAAAAGCGGCAATTGAGACAGCTGTTCGTGCAGGGGAATTTATAAAAAGTCGTCTCGGCAAAGTAAGGGAGTTATCATTTAAAACAGTCAGGAATATTGTAACTGATGTAGATAAAAAATCAGAGAAACTTATTATTAACAGACTGAGACGAAAATTTCCTGACTATTCGATTTTAGGTGAAGAAGGCGGTAATAGAGAAAGTAAGTCAGTTTACAAATGGGTTATTGACCCGATTGACGGGACAACGAATTTTGCACATAATCTTCCATTGTTTTGTGTGTCCATAGCACTTGAATATAAGGGAGAACCGGTACTCGGCGTTGTATATGAACCCATAAGGAGAGAACTTTTTTATGCTGAGAAGAATAAAGGAGCGTATCTTAATAACAAAAGGATATATGTGTCAAAGACAAATAAATTGAGTGAAAGTCTGGTTGCGACCGGTTCGGCATATGTTTTGAGAGAAACAAAATGCAATAATGTAGACCATTACGTTGACTTTATAATTTTTGCCCAGGGGCTGAGAAGGTTTGGTTCGGCTGCACTTGATATGTGTTATGTTGCCTGCGGAAGGCTTGACGGGTTCTGGGAAGCAGACTTGCATCCCTGGGATACCGCAGCAGGGTATGTGATTGTTAAAGAAGCAGGTGGGAGGGTTACGGATTTTTCCGGAAATAAATACAGCCATTATGAAAAAGAAACACTTGCTTCAAATGGTAAAATACACAGGCAGATGCTGAATGTATTAAAAGGCAGGGGAAAAGATATTTTTACGCGTGAATATCTTCTCAAAGTTAAGAAAGGGATATCAAAAAATGGACAAATTAAGTAAATTAGATAATCCTGCGGATAAATTAATTGATGAGATTCTGGAATTTAACTGGAAGAGTATGCCTGTTTCCGCAACTATTTCCGGTATTCACAAATATGACCATTTAATTGGCGGGTTTAGCAGGGATAAACTGAACCGGATAAATGAGAAAACGAAGGTTTTCCTTTCAAGACTTGAGAAAATTTCCCCGGAGGAATTGAATAAAGAGGAAAAGATTGATTATGTTTTACTTATCAATGAATTAAAATCAGAAATCAAAGATTTTGAAGAAATCCGTTTCTGGGAGAAAGACCCCGGTATGTCCGTTGAAATATGTATGTATGGCATTTTTATAATGGGAATCAGGGAGTTTGCATCTTTAAAAGAGCGTGCGGAATGTATCCTTTCCCGGCTTGAAAAAATACCAGGAGTTTTACAAGAGGGGAAGAAAAACCTTAAGAATTCGCCTAAAGTTTTTACCCATACAGCGATTGAAATAACCCAGGGAGGTATAAAATTCTTTGAAATATTTATACCGCAGTTAGCTGAAAAAATTCCCGGATTGAAGGGTAACTTGCTGAAAGCAAACAGGAAAGTCCTGTCAGCGATGCAGAATTATCTGGACTTTCTTGAAAGGGAATACCTTGTAAAGTCACAGGGTGATTTTGCAATAGGTAAGGATTTGTTCAACTGGAAATTAAAGAACACACATATGCTTCCATATGATACCAATGATTTGCTCAATATCGGAGATGAAATATTCAAAAAAACAAAAGAGGAACTGGCGGAGTTAGCTAAAAAAATTGACTCAACAAAAACCTGGTGGGAACTGGTAAACGGTCTTAAAGATGACCACCCACAGCCCGATGAACTCATTGATGCTTACCGCAAAGAAATGGAGCGGAGCAGGGAATTTGTCCAAAAATATAATATAGTGGATATACCGGAAGATGAATCTTTGGAAATCATACCTACACCCGTGTTTGAACGTGCCACGACTCCTTATGCTGCATATATGCCCCCGGCACCCTTTGAAAAAGAACAAAAAGGATTGTTCTATGTAACCCCTGTCAATGAAACAGCAGACAATGCGACACGGGAGGAACAGTTGCAGGGACATGCATTTGCAAAGATACCCGTAACAGTTGTTCATGAAGGTTACCCGGGACACCATCTCCAGTTGACCCGTTCAAACCGCTTGTTATCAAAAGTCAGGAAAATGTATCATACGAGCGTTTTTGTTGAAGGCTGGGCTTTATACTGCGAGGAATTGATGAATACGGTGGGGTACTATAATGATTCTAAAGTGAGTTTGATTAAACTCAAAGACCAGTTATGGCGTGCCTGCAGGGTGATTATAGACGTAAAATTACATACAAAAGAAATGGATTTTACTTCCGCGGTGGACTTTCTGGTAAAAGAGGCAAAACTTGAAAAAACAAATGCCATATCTGAAGTAAAACGTTATTGTTTAACTCCGACGCAGCCGATGAGTTATATAATAGGTAAATTACAGATTACACAGTTGAGGGACGAATGTAAGAAAAAATACGGGGCCAAATTCGATTTAAAAAAATTCCACGAAACCCTGTTGAGTTTTGGCTCCATCCCGGTAGAATTGATTAGAAAAAATCTGTAGTTATCTAATCCATTAATGATTTAAAAATCCCCCTTGACCAAGTAGGTCAACCTAATGGTTGACAAAACCGTAGATTTGGTGTATAATATACATCAGAGGTGATAAACAATGCAAAGAACACAAATTTATCTATCGGAAAAAGAAAGAAACCTTCTTTCATCTATAAGTGTAAGTGAGCATAGGACTGTTAGCGAACTTATCAGAGAAGCTATTGATAAGTGCTATTCAAGAAAGAAACATGATTTTGTTCAAGCTCTAGACAAAGCAGGCGGGATTTGGAAAGACAGAGAAGATATTAAAACCGATTATGTAAGAAAACTCAGGGCAGACCGAAGGTCAAGAGCAATCGGATGAGCAAATATCTTATAGATACCGATGTGGTGATTGAGATACTGCGTGGAAAAGAAAACGTAATTTCTTATATGAAATTACTAAATAAAAAAGGAAAAGCAATCTTTTATTCTCCAATTACAAAAGCAGAGATATTTCACGGGATCCGGGAAGGAGAGGAAAAAGAAGTAAACTTACTATTTCAATCCATGGAGTGCATTCCCGTTACTGAAGGAATAGGAGAAAAAGCAGGTTTATACTTAAAAGATTACCATCGAAGTCATAACTTGCAATTAGGAGATGGTTTAATTGCTGCCACTGCATATATAAGCAGTTCGAATCTTCTTACTTTTAATTATAAACACTATCCTATGAAGGATATAAAAATTGTTGTCCCAGAGTAAAAAATGAAAATTAAGTTTGACAGCTCTTCTATTGACAAAATTTTAGTTTTTTGATTAAATATACTCAATCTTTCTAATACCCCCTTTACCAAAAGTAGGTTCCGTAGGAATAAAAGGGGGAAGTTAAGGGGGATTTAGAAAAGAGGAGGTGCGTAAAAGTTCCAACCAGGTAATTACAAACATAATGTAGCGTCCCGATTTATCGGGACGATTCTTTGGAATGGAAGTTTCTTGTAAGACATATTATAGTTTTAGTGATTATTTGCTGGCTGTGGTACTAAACATATTTCCAACCACGCTTCAGACAACCACAGTGGAAATCAGAGGAAAGTAGAACAATCTATTATAAGCGATAAACTGTGAAGTCCCGCCTGAGGGCAGGCAGGCAAGACCTGACCCCATTTTACCTTTTAAGGATACACATGTCAAAAGAGCAGATTTCAGAGCTGCAGGTTGAAAGGAAAAAATTCAAGCCGGTTTTACCTTCGGTACTTAAAAATGGACCTGTGTCAATCAAACCCATGACAGGAAAAGAAACAGAAAGCATATCCGACCAGGAAACAGTAAAAAGATTATTTCCTGATACATACGGGATGCCTTTAATTACCTTTATTAAAGGCAAAAACCAGGATATTTCAAAAAGAATCGTTAAAGTTGGAGTTGTCCTTTCCGGCGGACAGGCACCCGGCGGACATAACGTCATTGCGGGTCTTTTTGACGGACTGAAAAAAGCTAACAAAAAAAATAAACTCATAGGATTTCTTGGAGGTCCTTCCGGTATAATTGATAATAAGAATAGAGAAATAACGGATTCTCTGATTGATAACTACAGGAATACAGGCGGCTTTGATATGATACAGTCAGGCAGAACAAAAATAGAGACGCCTGAACAGTTTGAACAGACAAAAAAAACAGTACTTGAAAACAAACTGGACGGGCTCGTAGTTATTGGCGGCGATGATTCTAATACCAATGCAGCACTGCTTGCAGAGTATTTTAAAAAAGAAGGAATCAATATATGCATCATAGGAGTTCCCAAGACAATTGACGGTGACCTGAAAAACGAGCAGATAGAGGCTTCATTTGGATTTGATACGGCAACAAAAATATACGCAGAGGTTACAGGTAATATTTGCAGGGATGTAAATTCGGCAAGAAAATACTGGCATTTTGTCCGTCTTATGGGCAGGAGTGCATCACACATAGCACTTGAAGTAGGACTTAAAACCCACCCGAATATTACGCTTATAGGAGAAGAAGTCCGCCAGAATAAAATGACGCTATCGCAGGTTGTGGATTATGTTGTTGATGTGATTGTCCAACGCGCTGCCTCAAAGAAAAATTTCGGAGTCGCACTTGTTCCTGAAGGATTGATAGAATTTATACCTGAAATGAAAGAACTTATATCTGCATTGAATGATGTCCTGGCAGAAAACGAAGTCCAGTTAAATACTATGCAGAATATTGAAGAAAAAAAGAGTCTGATATACACCAAACTGCCTGAAAACTTATCCTCACTTATGAAATCACTGCCGGGACTGATTTCATCACAATTGCTGATTGACCGTGACCCTCACGGAAACGTCCAGGTCTCACAGATAGAAACAGAAAGGCTTCTTGTTGAGATGATAAAGGTAAAACTCTCGGCACTCAAGAAGGAAGGGAAATACGCAGGTAAATTTTCTGCCATAACGCATTTCTTGGGTTATGAAGGCAGGTGTGGTGCACCTTCTAATTTTGACGCAAACTATACATACGCACTCGGATACAACTCGGTTGTACTTGTCCTGAACAATCTTACAGGATATCTTTCTTCTGTCCGAAATCTTGTCCAGAAACCTGCTCAGTGGGAATGCGGCGGGGCGCCCCTGACTATGATGATGAATATAGAAAGAAGGAAGGGGAAGGAAAAACCGGTTATACAGAAGGCATTGGTTAAACTTGACGGTAAGCCTTTCGGGACATTGCTGGAAAACAGGGAGAAATGGGCACTGACTGAAAGTTATCTGTTCCCGGGGCCGGTCCAGTATTTCGGACCTTCTTCTGTCACGGATATAACGACAGTCACTTTAAAATACGAAAAAATAAAAAAATCGTCCCGATAAATCGGGACGCTACAGGACGACTTTAAATACTTTATCCAGTATTTTTATGGCGTAATCAACGTCTCTTTTTGTAATAACAAAAGGCGGGAGAAATCTCAGGACTTTTTTTCCTGCAGAACCTATAACAAGACCTTCCCTTAGACACAGGTCAATTATATCTTTAACTTCTCTATCTAATTCCATGCCGAATATAAGACCCACAGCACGTATTTCCTTAATTGATTTATATTTACACTTGAGTTCATTTAGTTTATAAACAGTATATTCGCTTAACTGTGTAATATTATTTAACATTTTTTTATCAATGAGATTCAAAACTTCAATTGCAGAGGAACAACTCACCAGATTCCCTCCAAAAGTTGAGCCGTGGTCACCCGGTTTGAAAAGATTTGCAAATTTATCTTTGACAATTGTTACGCCAAGAGGTAATCCGCCCGCCACACTCTTTGCCAATGTTATTACATCGGGTTCTACATTATAGTACTGATATGCAAATAACTTACCTGTCCTGCCCATACCGCACTGTATTTCATCAAAAATTAATAAAAGCGAATGTTTGTTTGCAAGTTTTCTTAACCCCTGCAGAAATTTCTTTTCTGCCAGGTGGACACCGCCTTCACACTGGACAGGCTCAACTATTATAGCACAGGTTTTTTTATTAATAAGTTTTTTTACTGAACTAATATCATTAAAAGTAGCAAATTTAAAGCCAGACATAAGCGGTGCAAACCCCTTATGAAATTTCTTTTGCCCTGTGGCAGACAGGGTTGCAAGTGTCCTGCCGTGGAATGAGTTCTTAAATGAGATAATTTCATACTTCTTAAATTGTGAACCAAGTTTCCTTGATAATTTAATTGCGCATTCGTTTGCTTCAGCACCTGAATTTGAGAAGAAAACCTTACCTTTCTTAAAACTCTTTTTTATCAGCAGTTCTGCAAGTTTTACCTGCGGGAGAGTATAATAAAGGTTTGATACATGAACCAGTTTATCTGCCTGGAATTTTATTGATTTTGTAACTTTCGGATGACAGTGACCCAAACTGCATACGCTTATGCCTGAAAAAAAGTCAAGATATTTCTTGCCGTTTATGTCCCACAGATATTGCCCCTTACCTTTGACAAATACAACTTTCTTTCTGTCGTATGCAGGGATGAAATATTTCTTTTCATTCAGAAAAATTTGTTTTTCAGTCACCCTAAAAATCCTCTTAAATCCCCTTTATTATCCCCCTTTATCAAAGGGGGATGAGGGGGATTTTACCCTATTGTCGTGCCGTATGATTTTAATAATCCGTTTTCGGCATTTGTTATTATAACTTTTTTCACACCTTTTTTTATCGCCTTATAGCAGCTGTTAAGTTTCGGTATCATTCCTTCTGTGACGACTTTGTCTTTTATGAGTTCTTTTATCCTGTTGATTTTTATTGAAGGTATAACCTTTTTATCCTTGTCAAGGACGCCCGGGACATCAGTCATAAAAATCAGATTGTCTGCTTTTAAAGCACAGGCAAGCGCCACCGCGACATTGTCAGCGTTTATATTCAATGTCCTCTTCTTATTATCATATGCAACAGGTGCAATAACGGGTATAATTTTTTTCGCCATTAAATATCTGATATATTTTGTGTTTACGGTCTTTACTTCTCCGACAAACCCAAGTTTTTTAATCCGCCTGGCTGTAACAATATTTCCTTCCTTACAGGAAATCCCAACTACTTCAGGATAAAATTTCCTGAGTTTTTTGACAATATCTTTGTTTACTTTATTACAGAGTATTGATTCTACGACATCAAGCGTTTTCTTGTCAGTGTATCTCATTCCCTGGACGAATTTCGTCTTTATCCCGAGTCTGTTAAGTGTTCTTGTAATCTGCGGGCCGCCTCCGTGGACTATAATCACTGAATCAGTTTGCTGCAGGCAGGATATGCCCTTTAATATTTTACTTCTCGTGAGACTTTTTTTTATTGCTCTACCGCCGTATTTTATTAAAATTATTTTCATTGGGTAAAAAACGATAATTTGCTGTCCCCGTAATTTTCCTGCCTGACAAGTTTAAAATATTCCTGGTTAACATTTTCTTTTTTGTGATGCTGGGCTATTACCATGCCGTTCGGAGACAATAGGTTCGCTTTTGATATTAATTCCAGTGTTTTTGTTACAATAAAATCCTTATAGGGCGGACCAAGAAAAATTAAACTAAAATGCTTAATCCTACCTTCAACTTTCAACCAGGCAAGACCGTCATGTATGTTTGCATGGCACACTTTAGCATTATCTTCTCCGCCGAGTATCTCAATGTTTTTTGTTATCAAATCCACATAAATTTTATTCAATTCAACAAAAACGACGTTTTTTACTCCTCTTGAAAGTGCTTCAATGCCGACAGCACCGCTGCCTGCATATAAGTCAAGAAAGTTTGCACCTTTAATTCTTGGATTTATTATATCAAAGAGCGATTTTTTTATTCTTGAGAGAATAGGCCTTATAATCCTGTCGTCAGGGACAGTTTTTATTTTCCTTCCTCTGAATTTACCGCTTATAATAATAATTCCAGCCATAAAATAATGGGGACGGAGGTAATTAAAATAATCAAAATGAGCCTGGTGGGACTCGGACCCACGACACCCTGATTAAAAGTCAGGTGCTCTACCAGCTGAGCTACAGGCTCATTTCATTGAAAACATTGTGTAAAATTATAGCAATTAAAGAAAAAAAAGTAAAGAAAAAGAATGGGGACGGTTCTGATTCTTTATGTAAATCAGAACTTTATGGTGAGGGATGTTCTGGTTGTTGTGCCGAATTCACCATACGGAACAGAAGCATAATCAAAAGCATAGTCCTTATAACTCAATCCAAACCCTGTTGATACTCCTGTTATTGCACTGAGGCTGGAATTTGCAGGTGTCCCGTATCCGAGTCTTGCAGAAATCTGTATGTTAGCAAACGGTATGATCATGTATTCTGTGCCAATTTTAAGGTTTGGACTGCTGTCAATGAAATTATCCGCATCAACAGCCAGTAGCAAATTTCTATTGAAGAATCCATAAGAAGTGCCTATTTTAACAGTCAACGGCATTGTTTCTTCTGCAGCAGTATATTTCAAACCTGTCCCGATATTCTGGACAACTATACCAACATTCAAACCGTAAAGTGGTGTCTTGTATAAACCGCCTATGTCAATGCCTATTCCGCTTGCGGAATCTGTGTCATATCTGCTGTAAATACCCTTAAGATTTATACCAAGTGATAAAGAAGAATTCATCCATCTTGAATAACTCAATGTAAAAGATTTCTGCTCGTTTGTGAATTCGTCAAGCCGTGTGGCATTTTCATCCCTGCGCACATCAGAACAGGTTAAAAATGATGTATGAAATCCGAATACACCTATTTTTGAAACAGGATGTGCGTAACTCAAATACCCGCCGTCAATATCAAGCAGATAATCAAGTTTCATACCTGAAAGTTCCCTCTTTGTAAGTTGTGATAGTCCCGCGGGATTCCAGTATATTGCCGTGGCATTGTCTGCAATACTTGAAAACGCTCCTCCCATACCAACCGCCCTTTCACCTACACCTATCTTAAGAAAATCTCCGCCGACAGTGCCGGTTCCTGAAGCAAAGACTAAAGTGACTGTAACTAAACAAATAATTACTGCTGATAAAATAATTCTTCTCATTTTTCCTCCTGCAGTTCTCTACCTCACCACTGTGAATTTGCCGACATTTTTCTCTTTTGGATTTACCGTCGTATATAAATAAATTCCTCTGACAATTCTTTCACCGTTCTCATTTGTCACATCCCAGTATATTTTGTCTTTGCCTTCTATTTCTTTTAATGTCTTGACAAGTGAACCACTCAATGTATAAATCTTTATTTCACAGTTTGGAACACCTGACCCCCAGAAATTAAGTAATTTTCCCGAAGATAGACTTAACGGGTTCGGAAATACAATTACACAGGTAGGGGTTACGCTAACACTGACAGTCTCATTCCCGCCGTCTGAATCTATTGAAACTGTTCCGGTGTATTCTGCCCCGGGTGTCAGGTTAGTTGTGTTTACTGTAACAGATACAGTAACGCTATTAGAATTGAAAGTTGTATTGTCAGTGCTTATCCAATCCTTGTCGTCATTTATTGTCCCACTTAATGTCCCGCCGCCAGTATTTGAGATTGTAAATGTCAGTGTTTTTGTTGTTGCCGGTG
This sequence comes from Elusimicrobia bacterium CG1_02_37_114, assembly GCA_001871125.1. Classification (GTDB taxonomy): domain Bacteria; phylum Elusimicrobiota; class Endomicrobiia; order CG1-02-37-114; family CG1-02-37-114; genus CG1-02-37-114. The sequence continues at coordinate 7,158 of MNXB01000036.1, read as the reverse complement.
GTATTTCACCAAAATTCAAACTTGTAGGATTTATTTCAAGTAAAGTGGGTGATTCTACATTTGGGGCGTCAATTGGACCTGTTGGTGTACCCGAGGCAGAACTGCTCCAGAAATCATATGCTTCAAAATAGTATGTGTAATCAGTTCCGCCACTAAGTGTCGTAGAAGATATATATTTTCTGCCCACAGAATACGCATTACCGTCCGCGGCAGTCATTGCAAACGGGCTACCTTGAATGTCTGTACCGCCTTTTTTAATATAAACTTTCGGATAGCCGTTTGCCGGCGCGTCATTATCAATATCCGTATATGTTACACGATAGACAAATGTGGTTGTTGAATCGCCTGTTTCCGGGTCAAGACCGTCAGATGTATAGTTTGTCTCGCCTGTCCAGTCTAAAGTCGGTGCGTTATTAGCAACATCAGGCGCGTCAATTGGTGGATCTGTTGGGTCGCCTGTAGCGGTAGCATTCCAGATATCGTATGCTGCAAAATAGTATGTTAAATCAGTACCGCCGGGGAGTGTCGTTGAAGTTGTGTAAATTCTTCCAGCAGAGCATGGATTACCGTCCGCGGCAGTCATTGTAAACGGGCTACCAACGATGTCTGAGCCATTTTTTTGTATATAAACTTTTGGATAACCGTCTGCGGGTGTGTCATTATCAGCATCCGTGTATTTTACACGGTATATAAATGTTGTCGTTGAAGTCCCTGTTTGGGGGTCAAGCCCGTCAGATGTATAGTTTGTTTCGCCTGTCCAGGAGAGTACCGGCGCGATACTAAACGCAGCCGGCGTATGTCTTATTGTGCGAAAATTAGCATCGGTCACTCCGGTAACATAAACATTATTTGAACTGTCTATCGCAATACCGTAGGCAGTGTCCGGGGACCCACTGTCAAATAACGCATAGGACTGAAATACAAGAGATGAGCTGTATTTTACCGTGAGAAAATCATAGGAGCCACTGATGTCCGAAGAGCCTGTTATATAAACATTGCCCGAATTGTCCAGCGCTATACCAGAAGCAGCGTTAACACCTCCGCCGGTAAATGTTACTGAAGACTGAAATGCAAGCGATGAATTGTATTTCAATGTCGTGCACCAATCTCCTGTAACATAAACATTGCCCAAATTATCCACCACAATATCTTCGCCCCAGTTATCAGTCCCGTTGTCAAATACTGCTGAGGACTGAAATACAAGCGATGAATTGTATTTTACTATGAGATTATCTTCCGAAATATTGGAGATTCCGGTAAGATAGACATTACCAAAATTGTCCACCGCAATATCAGTAGCCTCTTCATAAGACCCGCTATCAAATGTCGCTGATGATTGTAGCACAAGCGATGAATTGTATTTTAGTGTGAGGTAATCAGTATCCATACCATTATTTGAATAGCCCGCAACATAAACATTGCCTGAATTATCTACTGCAATACCGTTACCTTTTGTACTCGAGATATCAAATACCGCAGACGACTGGAACACCAGAGATGAATTATATTTTACTGTGAGGCATTTAACATTTGAATAGTTATTTGTATAGCCCGTGACATAAACATTGCCTGATTTGTCCACCGCAACACCCTTGGCATAGTCATTTTTTTGTGCCGTTATGCGTTACTGAGTTTAACATGTTTCCGTTTGCATCGTATTTTATCGTTAAGTAATCTATACCTGCGATACCGTTTGACGATTCTCCTACGACATAAATATAAGGACCACCACCAGTAATAGTATCTATTGCTATATCGTAAGCACAGTCTCCATAGCTGCTATCATATACCGCGCCGCCCGGCTGGGAAAAATCGCCGCTGAAACCACCACCATTTGCCATACAAATCCCGGTAAACAAAATACACATTCCAAAAACTGCGATAAACTTACTTTTGTTTTTCATAACCCTCCCTACTATTACCCATCTTACAATTTAAGTTTACTACTTTAATATTAATTTGTCAAGCAAGAGAAATGGAATAAAATTCGTTATTTATCTGGGAGTTTTGGTTTGGAGTTTGTTGATTTGTTTTTGTGAATATTCGTAATATTCACTTTCACCGGACTCATAGATTTCTCTCCATATTTCAAGAGCACGTCTGTAATTTCCTGCCTTACTATAAATATTTGCAAGTATTGCTTTTACTGTTAGAGGGCAATCGGGTTGTGCTAATGCGCGTTCAAGGAGTTGAACCATTTTTTCATACTGGGCTTGTTTTTTGTACACAATTGCGCCTATATATAGATAAAACTGCCAGTATTCAGGGTTTCTTTTCCTGCCTTCTTCCAGTAATAAAAGCCCTTCATCTGTCCGATTTAAGTTCCATGCTAATGAAGCACCGCCATAAAGGTATGCATAGTTAAAATATGGATCCAGCCGGACAACCCGCTGGCATAGTTTCAATAAGTCATAATATTTGCCTCTACCATAATCCGCTCCATGATGGCAGTGTTCGTGGGAATGACCGTGTTCCGTTTCGCCTTCATCGCATTCTTCTTCAGATGAGCCATAATACTGCAAGACCTGTATCCACGCTATGTCTGACGCAAGTTTTCTCATGCCAAAGACAATTCCTGTCAGGTCAAGTAATAAATATTTTTCTAAGGGGAGTTTGTTTTCAGGCAGCGTTATATCAGCATCTTTGAAAGGGAATACAAATTTTTCACTCAGGTATGTCTGGGATATTAAAACGATTATTAGTGAGATGAGTAGTATAATTCTTGTAAACACATTACACTTCTTTGCGGTTGAAAAGCATTATTGACAAACATAAAAAGACAGCACAGTAGGCAATACCGTATATTAAAGCCAGGGGTATCCAGTTAGCAGGCTGAACATTCGCACCGATGTAATCACGCCAGTTGAAATACTGCAGATTCGGTATTATGTAGTATAAAACTTTCATAACAATTTTCCCGGGCAGGAGATTTATTCGTTTGATTAAAAACATAATTTCTGGACTGAAATGTCCGAGTATCCATATTGAAAAAGTAAAAACGAGTGACGCCATAGATGATGTGGAGAATAATGAAAAAAACACAGCCAGCGAACCCACGATAGCTATCTTGAGAAAACTTGATAAAACTGCATATACGTAGTTTATGTCCCAGGCCCAGCCCTTATAAAAAAGAATTAATATTAACATCCCGTACATCAGAATCATACTAAGATAGACAGATAAAAGCAGTCCTAAATACCTGCCGATTACATAATACCATTTTGGTATCGGTCTTATTAAGACAAGATATATAGTCTTTGATTCAATTTCTTCAAGTATCAGACTTACTCCGCTGAATATTACAAGCAGTAGAGCAAAAAATTCTATTGATGTCAGACCGAAATCAAGTATTATCCGTGTAGGTTGTTCACCTCCCAGGACACTAAAAAGAGCGGTTACAAAAATCAGCACAACAGCAAATATTACAAGTATGTAATAAATCCTGTTTCTGATATTCTGGGTTACTGTGTATTTTATTATGGAATATATCTTCATTTGATTGTGTTTATGAAAATTTCTTCTAAATTATTGGACTGCCATTCCTTTTGTTCAATTATACGAATCAGTCCCCCCTTGTGAATTATGCCGACACGGTCACAGATTTTCTCAACTTCTGAAATTAGATGCGATGAAAAGAATACGGTTTTACCTGTCTGTTTCAGGTTAATCACCAGGTCGCGCATTTCCCGTACACCCAGCGGGTCAAGCCCGCTTATAAGTTCGTCAAAGACTAACAGCGGCGGGTTATGGAGCAGACTCTGGGCAATGGCAAGCCGCTGTGTCATTCCCTTGGAAAATTCTTTAACGAATTTTTTAATATTTGTCCCTAAATTGACTACTTCCAGAACTTCATTAATGCGGTTTTTAGATATGCCGCCTGATAATTCGCTGTAGAATTTTAATATTTCTTCACCTGTCAGGAATCTATGAAAATACGGTATCTCCGGGAGGTATCCGATGAGTGCCAGTTTTTTTCTGTCGGGCATAGGGTTGTTGAAGATACTAATCTTTCCTTCAGTAGCAAAAAGTAACCCCAGTATAAGTTTTATTGTCGTGGTTTTACCGCTGCCGTTTAATCCGATAAGTCCGAAAATCTCTCCTTCCCGGACTTCAAGATTTAAATTTTCTATCCCGACAGTGGTATATACTTTACCTAAATGACTTCTGCGGTATATTTTTGTCAGATTTTCAGTCTTTACTGCGAACATGTTTTTACAACTGGACAAATTTGGCTTTCTTTACACCTTTGATTTTATTTATCTCGTCAATTACCTGGTTTGAAGGGCAGGTATCTACATTTACTATTGTGATTGCATCTCCACCAGATTGTCTGCGGCCGACCTGCATATTAGCTATGTTTATTTTGTTTTTACCTAAAATTGTTCCCACGGTACCTATAATACCCGGAGTGTCAGCGTTTTCAAGGATTATCATACATCCCTGGGGTCTGACGTCCACATCTAAATCCCTTAAATTGACGATTCTTGGAAACTGGTCTGCAAACACTGTGCCGCAGACATTCAACTGTTCACTATCGGTTATCACTTTGGCGTCTATTAACGAAGTAAAATCCTCTGCCTGTTCATTTTTTATTTCCTTGATTTTTATACCCCGTTCTCTTGCAAGGAGACCGGCATTGACAAAGTTTACCTTTATGTCAAGTATAGGGCTCAACAGTCCTTTTAAGTATGAGAGTGTCAGGACAGAAAGATTTGACCGGGATATTTCACCATTGTATTGCAGCAGAATTTCCTTAATACCGCCTTCTATCAACTGGGCTTGTAAGAGTCCCATTTTTTCTAAAAGGTCTGAATATGGTTTTATCTTTTTGTAGGTTTCACGGTCAATTGAAGGCATATTGATAGCGTTGCACACTATGTTATTTGTAAAGAAATCCAGTATCATATCACTTACTTCCTGTGCTATTTTTACCTGTGCTTCTTCGGTTGATGCTCCCAGGTGGGGGGTAACTATTACGTTGTCTAATTTGAAAAGCGGGTGGTCCGGGGGTGCCGGTTCTTTTTCAAACACATCTATCGCAGCACCTTTTACATAACCAGATTTTATTGCTTCACACAACGCGATTTCGTCAATAATACCGCCTCTTGCACAGTTGATTATTCTCACACCCTCCTTCATCTTTTTTATGGTTTCAGAGTTTATCATATATTTTGTAGAGTCGCTCTTTGGGACGTGCAGGGTGATGAAATCGGATTCAGCGAACAATTCATCCAGAGTTTTAAGTTCAATATTGATTGTTTTAGCAAAATCTTCCGATACGAAGGGGTCATAGCCAATAATTCTCATTTCAAAACTCTGTGCCCGTTTTGCAACTTCCCTGCCTATGCGTCCCAGACCAACTACACCCAGGGTTTTACCCTGCAGTTCTGTGCCTAAAAACTTTTCTTTTTTCCATACACCTGTTTTTAATAAACCTGACGCCTGGGGGACGTTCCTTGCCAGAGCGAGCATCATAGCGATTGTGTGTTCACACGCTGAGATAGTGTTTCCGCCGGGGACGTTCATTACAATCACTCCATACTCCGTAGCGGTTTTACTGTCAATATTGTCAACACCTGTTCCTGCGCGGATTATGAGTTTTAAATTTTTTCCGGCTTTTATTATATCGGATGTAACTTTTACCTCGGAACGCAGAAGCAAGACATCGTAATCCGAACCGGCTACGATTTTTAAATATTCTTCGGGTGAAGGTTTCGGGTGGACATCAATCTTGAATTCACTGTTGTTTAATAGTTTTTCCATACCTTCTGTGCTGGAATATGTCATTAAAATTTTTGTCATAAGGTCTCCCCTGTATTTTTATTTAAAAATTTCCCTAAACGCAACTTCTAATTTTTTATCAATATTTTCAGGCAATTTGCCGTGCGGAATTTTTAAATGGTATAGAACAGTCTCAAATCTTTTAAATCCACCATCACTTCTTAATTCAACCCATTCAACTTTTCGGCTATTTAATTGTTTTTTGTTTGTTGAGGAATTAAACATATTGTGGATTGTCTTTTCGTTTAATCCAGAATTGATCGCAATGTCTCGAGCCGGTAAATCGGGATTAAGAAATTCCTTTTTATACCAATCAACTGTTATGTTTTTGCTTTTGAGTTTTGCATCAACAACTTTTTTGAAAAAATCGATTGCAAATTGTAAAAACCCAGCATTTATTAGAGTTACAACCTCAATTCTATAATCCTCACCTTTAAGCAATTTTTTGATTATGTTTTTTGCAACTTGTTCTGTTATTGTCATATTGTTCCTTTAAATGATTTAATAAAGTTTTCAAGGTCAACAAAACCTGATTGACTATCTTTTAAACTAAATAAATTTCTGCTTTTATTTAATTCTTCCTTAATTCTGTCAATATATTTTAATTCCTTTTCGGTGAGAAAAAAGTGGCGATTTAAATTTAATGCCGCTCGTCCAAGCGTGCCACTACCAGCAAGGGGGTCAAAAATTAAATCACCAATAAAAGAATAATACTTAACTACTCTGTTGCACAATTCTAACGGAAAAACAGCACTATGAATTTTATCAAATGTCGGATCAATACGCCAAACATTTGTCGTTTCGTATTTATCTAGCACTTTACTTTTTTTAACCTTGTCCCAGCTATACTGCTGAATATTCCAGTCAATTAGCTTATCAGTTTTCTTTCTATAAACCATTAACATTTCTGTTATTGCATTTGGTTTGTATGCTAGTGGCTTTCTATGTTGAAGAAAGCCAGCGTTTCTATTTTTAACACACGCTTCGGGTTTTAACCAAACAATATCATCAATAAATTCCCAACCCATTTTTACTAACAATGGGTGTATGTCGTAAGTAATGGGATATCTTTTACTGGCATGTGCTCGACTTATTCTGGGTATAATAATCGGCGAAGTGTTAAGCACAAAAAATCTACCCTCTTTAGTAACGCGATGCACTTCTTTAAAAGTATTTTCTAAAAATTTTAAATATTCATCATAACTTTGATAAATTGAATAATCTCTTGCGTTATAATATGGTGGCGAAGTAAATGTTAAGTGTATAGACTCATCTGGCACATGCTTCAGTATTTTTTGAACGTCTCCATGCACAACAGTATTTTTTAATGAAAATGGAAATTCATCATGCTTTTGAGAGTTATTTGATTTATATTGA
>MNXB01000037.1 GCA_001871125.1 Elusimicrobia bacterium CG1_02_37_114 | reverse complement strand
TGGAGAGCAACTAGCTCCATTTTTTTATTAATTTCTTTTTCAACCTCAATTTTCAAATTATTTGCTTCTTTCCCAAATGCAGCCCTAGAATCTGCGCTGATGTTCTTCAAATATTTAAAAACCTCGGCAACACTTCCCTTGCGCCCCAAATAAGCGGTCCTTAACGCCTCCAGATCCTTTGAGTCTCTGACCTTTTCTATATCGTTTTTAAAATTATTTCTGATTTTTTTTATCTCATCTAACATGGAACTTAAAACCTTATTATTTAATAAAAAGAATGGCCAGTAAAATAAAAATTATAGCGAAAGCAAATAGCAGTCCGTGAATAAATATTATTTTCGAGGCAAATTTATTTGATTTTGATTTTACAATAGACTCTGCCAGGGAAAACACCGAATATAAAGAGAAAAACAGCGTTAAGAAAAATAGAAATCTTATCGGAGCGCCCGAGCTCGCGGGATTAAAATTGAACAAAATTCCAAAAAATGACAGTAAAGAAAATATGGCTATAAACGCCATACAAACTATAAAAAAGCTTTTTTCCATAAGGAAATTCTATCAAATTTCATGCTTAAAATCAAGCAATAAATTTATGGTTTTTTAAAGCGCTTCATTATTTTTCCTGTTAAATTATATCATAAATACTCCTTTTTGTCAAGTAATACTTAAAATATCCAGGATATTTTAAGTATTGCTTAACGTTTACTTAAAATAAAATTCACATTCTCATCATTTCTTTTTGATATATAATTGCCTATCAAATCATTTAAAATGTTACCAAAACTAAATTAATAATATAATGCAACCTCAACGAAACCAGCAAAAATATGGTGGTTGCATTATGCAACAAAAATTTAAAATGGAGTGTCTCGAAAAAATCTATTGTCGTTATCGTAAAGTAAACAAAAAAACGGGTTAAAAATAATTTGCAAATAAAATAAAAAAAATATATAATTGACCGGCCAAGTAGGTCTACGACAAAAAATGTCGTCCAGTTAAAACTGGACGCTACAAACGATTAACTTAAGGAGGAACCAGATGGCTAAGGGAAGATGTATGAAGTGTAAAAAAGAAGTAGAGATTAAAGATGGAGAAGAAGTAGTCATGAAAAACGGGATGAAAGCGATGAAAGGTGTTTGTCCTGATTGTGGAACAAAAGTATTCAGAATTTTAGGTAAGAAATAAACCGGGCAAAACCCACTGTTAATTTAGTCGTGCATAAACGAAGTACTTCGTAAAATATCGCAATGGTTCTTATACCATATAAAAGGTTCGTGCCTTCGGCACTGCGTCCAAATCCAGCCTTACGGCTGAACTTCAGATACGCTGGAAACGTTAGGCGACATGGCAAATAGAAAAGATGGTGTTAAGATAAATGAAATGGTTTGAAGACCTCCATAATAGACAGATTCGGTTAACAAATGAAAGGCAAGGGCATATCGAAACAGACCATCCAGAAATGTTTGGACAGATTGACAAAATACAGGAGATGAGACATTATGGGAAAAGAAGTAAAAATTTGGTATGACAAGGAAGGGGATTACCTTGAAGTCCTTTTCGAAAGAAAAGCGGGATACTTCAGGGAGACAGAAAGTGACGCTGTAATGGAAAAAGTTGATGAAAAAGGGAACATTATTGGTTTTTCCATCTTAAAAGTGAGCGCATTGAAGGGGGAACCACTTTCGGTCAGTCTTGAAGGCCGCATCGCCTAACACGGTGTAAAAGACTACACTTTGCTCCGTCCAAATTCGGCTTCGCCGAACTTCTTTTATCCGCAAATCGTTAGGCGAAGCGGCGGCAAAGAAAGAAGGGGCGCATCCACAAAATTTTAGGAAGGATTCTATCTTTTACTAAATCTATGACTCTGTCAAAAAGGATTTCTTCAATCAGTCCGTCTATTACCCTGTCAATTACCGCAAAAGCAAAAAAAATGAAGGCGGAGGGAATAAATGTTATTGGTTTTGGTGCAGGTGAGCCTGACTTTGATACTCCTGAACAGATTAAGGAATCGGCAAAAAAATCCCTTGACTCCGGATTTACTAAATATACTCCCGCCTCAGGCATTCCGGAATTAAAGAAAGCAATCTGCGATAAATTTAGAAAAGATAACAACTTGGATTATGAGCCATCACAGATTGTTGTTTCCTGCGGTGCAAAGCACAGCATATATAACGTTATACAGGTCCTGTGCGACGAAGATGATGAGGTAATTGTTCCCGCACCGTTCTGGGTGAGTTATCCTGAACAAATCAAACTTGCCGGGGCAAGACCTGTTTTTATCAATACCCGTGAAGAAAACGGATTTAAGGTTAAACCGGAAGAGTTAAGTAAAATAATTACTTCTAAAACCAAACTGTTTATCCTCAACAGTCCTAGCAACCCGACAGGTACGGTTTATTCAGAAGAAGAGTTAGAACTCATTGCTGAGGTTCTGGTACAAAAAGGTATTTTCTGTATCTCGGATGAAATATATGAAAAAATCATATATGACGGTATAAAACATATAAGCATCGCTTCACTGAACCCTAAAATATATGAACTCACCATTACGGTAAACGGCGTCTCTAAATCTTATTCAATGACCGGATGGCGGATTGGCTATGCAGGAGGACCTAAGGAAATAATGCAGGCAATCTCCAATCTGCAGGACCATTCAACATCTAACCCGACATCCTTCTGTCAGACCGCAAGTATTACAGCCCTTCAGGGACAGCAGGAGATACAAAAACTCATGGTGACAGAATTCAATAAGAGAAGAAACTACATAGTGGACAGGTTAAATTCCATAGAAGGGCTGCACTGTTTTAAACCTGATGGAGCATTTTATGTTTTTCCGAATGTGTCTAAACTATTCGGAAAAAAGTATAAAGATAAAATTATAAATAATTCCATAACGCTCGCTGAAGTGTTGTTAGAAGAGGCAAAAACCGCTGTCATACCAGGTGCAGGGTTTGGGAATGACAATTATCTGAGACTGTCCTATGCCACATCTATGGAAAATATTGTTGAAGGACTTGACAGGATTGAAAAATTCTTGGCTGAAATTACTTTATGAAAATGTCTTACAGAATTGACTTTAAAAATGAATATACCTGCACAATCATAGGTCTTATTTTAAATGGCATTTTGACCGTCTTTAAATTCCTTGCAGGGATTTTTGGACATAGTCAGGCAATGATTGCTGATGCCATGCATTCACTTTCAGATGGTCTTGCCACAGCGATTACATATATTGCTCTAAAATTAGCCAAAAAACCGGAAGATAAGGAGCATCCATACGGACATGAAAATATTGAAGTTATTGTCTCATGGATAGTTGCAGTTATTTTGTTATTAACAGGTATCTTTTTGGGATATTCTGCTGTCCGCACAATATATCACAATCAATATACCCGGCCCACAATGATTGCACTTTATGCTGCAATTGTTTCAATAATTTTTAAAGAATTGCTCTACAGATATACTATCCATGTGGGGAATATTTTAAACTCACCTGCCTTAAAAGCAAATGCTTATGACCACCGTTCTGACGCTTTTTCTTCAGCAGGTGCCCTGATTGGAATTTTTGGAGCAATATACAAATGGCAATTTTTAGACCCGCTTGCAGGAATGATAATTTCAATTTTCATTGTAAAAATGGGGATAGATATTATCAGGGAAGGCAACAAAATAATAATGGATGCAATGCCGTCAGAAAATTTTATTAACGATATAAAAAAAATTATTGAGACATTCCCCGACGTAAAACAGCATTCCAACCTGCGTATCCATCCTGTAGGAAGACACTATATAATGGACGTTTCAATTACAGTGGATAAAAACTTAACCGTATTTGAAGGACACGGGATAGCCACAGCTTTAAGGGAATCATTGATTAATAATAAACTCCAGGTCAAAGATATAATTGTCCATATAGAACCGGATTGATATTTTAAATTAGGAATTCACCCTTTAGGGTATTAATTTTATCAGAAGGTCCGGATTGCCTGCAGGTATATTGACATAATTATTCTTCATTTCATTCAATTTTTGCGGGAAGTTTATAAAATAGAATATATTTGTATAAATTATTTCTGAAGTCAGCGTTTTTTCTTCATATACCAGACCAACCTTGTATTTCTCAAGATACTTTGCATTGTATAATTGATGGTTATCCGTCGCATAAGGATATGGTATAAGAATTGCAGGTTTTTTTAATGCAATAAGTTCGGCTATGGTTGAGGCTCCCGCACGACTAATCACCAGGTCACTTACAGAATAACCTTCACCTATTGAATCTAAATATCCAAACACTGCTGATTGGACATTGTGTTTTCTGTATGACTCTTTTACCCAACCATAATCTTTTTCACCTGTTAAGTGGACAATCTGTATTCTGTCCTTAATTTTCCTATCCATTAATTCCAAACCATCCAGGACAAGTTTATTAACATTATGAGCACCCTGGCTGCCGCCAAATATTAACAGTGTGAATCTATCCTTTGTTAAACCGAACTTTCTAATCGCAGCGTCCCGCAATACCTTAAAAAACTCCTTACGGACAGGACTGCCGGTAAAAATCACCTTCTCCTCCTGAAAATATTTCTTTGTCTCAGGAAAAGATATCGCTACTTTATCTGCTATCCTGCTCAGGCTATAGTTGGCAATACCGGGCAAATAGTTCTGCTCGTGAATGATGGATTTTATCTGTTTTAACTTCGCCAGAACTACCACGGAAAATGAAACATGTCCACCCATTCCTATGACAATATCCGGCTCAATTTGGGATAATATTATACTTGTTTGAAAAAAACTCTTTATTAGTTTATAAAGAAACAATATGCTTTTCAACAGGTCTATTTTTCTCGGCAAACCTGCTATGTCTATCTCAAAAAATTCAAAATTTTTACCGTCAAGTATTGTTTTACCCGTATCATTTTTTCTGACTACGAAAAACACTTTTTTCCCGGTTAATCTGAGCTTTTCAGCAAAAGCTATACCGGGATATAAATGTCCGCCCGTCCCGCCAGCGGCAATCACTATGCAATTATTCATTTTATTCTTATATCTTTGCGTTTATGCTGGGAAATATTTGCAAGAATACCTATACCGATGAACGTAGTAATTAACGAAGAACCTCCATATGAGAAAAATGGCAGTGAAATACCTTTTGTGGGAATACAACCGCAGCAAACTGCAATGTTGAAAAACGCCTGTATAACTATCGTAAACGTAACACCCGCTGCCAGGAGTGTCCCGAACAAATCAGTCGCCTCCAGGGCTATCTTACAGCCATTATATAACAGTGACACAAACAATAAAACTATTAACAGTACACCGATAACACCCAATTCTTCGCCGACAATAGAGAAAATAAAATCAGTATGCATCTCGGGAAGATAAAATTTCTTGAGCTGGCTGTTACCAAGTCCTCTACCCCAGAATCCTCCGGACCCGAGTGAAATTAACGACTGCACAAGTTGATACCCTGAACTATCTGAATATTTCCATGGGTTCAGGAAAGATATGAATCTTTCAATCCTGTACCCCTTGCTTATTATTGCCAGATAACCCGCTGCAGCAGCGACTGCGGTAATACTAAATAGATGTATCCATCTGGCTCCTGCAATAAACAACAGAATTGCCGATACAATCACTATTACCAGCGGTATTCCAAGGTCAGGTTCAATTGCAATGAGAAATACAACCGCTCCCACTGCTATTAATGCCGGCAAGAGACCGCTGAAGAAATCCTTGATTTTACTTTTTTTTCTATCTAAATAGTTTGCCAGAAAAATAACGATAAAAATTTTTGTCAATTCTGAAACCTGAAAATTCACCGGTCCGATAGTAAGCCATCTTCGGACATCCCTGACGGGTTTGCCTATAATCAGCACAAGTATCAATAATATTATTGAAACGACCAATCCAATCTGTGAAAATTTTTGTAATTTTTTATAATCGTATATAAGGAAAAAAAAGAAACAGGCAATACTGACCACAGCCCATAAAACTTGTTTTTTTAAAAAAAAGAATGAGTCCTGCTTTTTTTCTCCTGTTACTATAGCACTTGATGAATATACCATAACTAAACCAAAACAGAGTAAAATCAGTGAAGTAATGATTAATCCAAGGTTAGAATTATAAAATTTGGTCATAGGCAATTAATATACTCTTTGAATCTGTTGCCTCTATCTTCAAAATTTTTGAACTGGTCAAAAGAACTGCCTCCCGGTGAAAATAAAACAATGTCCCCGGGTCCACTTTTTTCATAAGATTTTTGAACTGCAGTCTTCAAATCCCCGCAATGAATGATTTCAGTTGAATTATTGAGTTCCTTATGTATTTTTTCTGCCGATTCGCCTATAAGCAACAGCAGCCTGACTTTGTCTTTAACTAAACCCAGCAGGGGTTTATAGGGAAAACCTTTGTCCCGTCCGCCCATTATCAGTACTATCGGTGAATTAAATGATTTCAGGGCAACAACCGTAGAGTCCACATTGGTTGACTTTGAATCATTTATATATTTCACTCTGTTTAATTCACGGACAAATTCAAGTCTATGTTCAACGCCCCTGAAATTATTAAGTGTGGATTCAATAACGTTTTTTGGGACACCGACAAGTGCAGCAATGGCGCTGGACGCTAATGCATTCTCTACATTGTGTTCACCTGGAATGATTAATTTAGGAGTGAATGTCCAATCTTGGGATTTTAAGTTTCCAAAGAAAGTGCCGTTTATACAGTATATCCCGTTTTTCAGTACACTGTCTTTACTGAAAAAAACTATTGTCCCGCCATTTTTTTCTATGCGATTACGGCTTATATCGTCGTTATAATTCAGAATACAGTAATCTCTGCTTTCCTGGTTCTTAAAGATATGCGTCTTCGCTTCTATATAATTTTCCATTGTCTTATGATGTTCTAGGTGGTCGGGCTTGATATTTAAAATACAACATATATCAGGCTTAAAATCAATTACATTTTCCAATTGATAACTTGAAACCTCCAGTACAACTACTGTAGATGAATCAATCTCATGCACAAAGTCGCTCAATGGTCTGCCTATATTACCCGCCACAATAGTTTTCAGCCCGGCGTTTTTGAGAATCTCACCGGTCAGGAGCGTGGTTGTCGTTTTACCATTCGTTCCCGTTATTGCAATAAGGAGTTTTGGATTAATCAGTCTTGTCGCTAATTCTAGTTCACTCCATACAGGTATTTGTTTCTCTTTTGCATTCGTTAAAATGGGTAAGTCAGACGGGGCCCCGGGACTTCTGATTATTAGTTCTGCATCAAGCACTCGTTCGGTATGTTTACCTGTCTCATAAGATATGTCATTTTTAAGAGTTTTTAGTATACCGGCAATTTCATTTTCCGGAGATATATCTGATACAAACACCCTGGCACCAAGTTCGCTTAATAAGTTTGCTGCGGAAACACCTGTTTTCCCTAATCCTATAACAGATACTTTTTTATTCCTGAACATAACTTCCATCATACCGGGAATTTGAGATGGACTCCCCAATTTATTGGGGGTCTTTCCCAACTTGTTGGGGGGTCCAGTTAAAACTGGACCCCTCTGCAAGCAGAGGGCTCCAAGTTTATCTTATTTTTAGTGAAGTTATAGCCAATAAAGTAAGAATTATACCTATTATCCAGAATCTCAGTGTTACTTTGGGTTCTGCCCATCCTTTAAGTTCAAAATGATGGTGTAACGGTGCCATCCGGAATATACGTTTTTTATACCTGCGGTATGAATATACTTGTAATACAACAGAAACAACTTCTATAACAAAAACTCCCCCAACCACAATCAGTATTAACTCCTGCTTAATAAATACACTTACAAGACCTATGGCGCCACCCAGAAACAGCGCACCCGTATCACCCATAAAAACTTCTGCGGGAAATCCATTGAACCACAGAAAACCTAACCCCGCACCGATAACTGCTGCTAAAAATACTGTTAACTCACCTGCGCCCGCAACAGGTATTACTTTTAAATAATTAGAAAATTTTGCATGTCCGCATACATAAGCAAATATAGAATAAGTAAAAGCAGCTAGCACCAGGGAACCTATCGCCAGACCGTCCAGCCCATCAGTAAGGTTAACTGCGTTGGAAGAAGCAACAATCACAAGCATGGCAAAAATCATGTAGAACCATCCTAAGTTTATGTATACTTCTTTCAGATAGGGAATATTTATTTTTGTTGAAAATTCCTGATTTGACGGGAAATAAAACAAATACAAACACACACCCAGTGCAAACAAACTCTGTCCGATTAACTTCCAGGTCTTATTCAATCCTTTAGGATTCTTCCTGGCTATCTTTAAATAGTCATCAATGAAACCGAGCATCCCGAGCCACAATACGCCAAAAATTATCCACAATATAAACCTGTTGTCCAACCTCGCCCACAATAAAGTTGAAACAATCACTGATATCAAAATTAAAATCCCACCCATAGTAGGTGTCCCGGACTTGGCTAAGTGTGTCTGCGGACCATCGGAACGAATTATCTGGACATACTGTAGTTTTTTCAAATAAGAAATAATTGAGGGACCTATTACAAAACTTAAAAAAAGTGCAGTTGCCATAGCACATAATGCACGGAATGTTATGTAACTGAATATATTAAAAGCTGAGAGGAATATTTTAAGTGGATAAAAAACGTGATATAACAATTAGTTTCCTCCCTTGGAGTCCCCGATTAAACGATTAAACGTTCAACTATTTTCTCCAATTCCAATGCCCGGGAACCCTTAAATAAAACTGCTACAGAATCATTCAATTCCGACTTCAGTTTAACAGTTAGAGCCGCCTGGTCTTCAAAATAGATTGTTTCTGTCAAAGAAGGGACAATAAAATATTTTACTTTCTTGCCATAGAGATAAATTTTAAATAACGGCAATCTGGCAGTAAACTCACCCAGCAAAGCATGCTCCTCTTTTGCAGAATCTCCCAGTTCAAGCATGTCTCCGAGCACCGCTATTTTTTGCCTGTCAGGATACATTTGCACGAAATTCTCCAATGCCTCCCGCATAGAACTCGGATTTGCGTTATAGGCATCGTTAACGATAATTGCTCCCTCGGGAGTTTTGATTATCTCCATACGCATATGTAATTGTTTGAATTGCAATAAACCCTTCTGAATAGTTTCAAGACTCACACCGAGTGCATGTGCGGAGGCGCTTGCTGCCAGTGCATTGTATATATTAAATCTGCCATATACGGGTAATTCTAATGAAATAGTCCCTGAAGGTGAATGTAAAGTAAATTTTAATCCAGTTTCCTTCATGGAAATATCAGTTGGATGGACATCTGCGGTAGGGTTCAGGCCGTAGGTTATGACTTTACAACTCAATTCACCTGATAATTTATTCAGATATTCGTCGTCAATATTGAGCACCGCAATTTCATCTTTGGCAAGTGAATCCACTAATTTTCTTTTTTCTTCAAACACACCATTAATGGTTTTCAGGTATTCTAAATGCGTGGAGCCTATATTTGTTATAACACATATTTTAGGACTGGTTATTTCTATAAGACGGTCAATTTCGCCCGGAACGGATATGCCCAATTCAAGAACACAATACTGGTGCTCTTTATTCAGTTCAAACAGAGTGAGTGGCACTCCAACCAGGTTATTGTAACTACCAAAGTTTGCCAGTGTCGGTTTCTCAATACTTAAAATAGAAGCCAGCATCTCTTTGGTCGTACTCTTACCGTTTGAACCTGTAATACCGATTGTAATTACCGGAAATTTGCTGCGATAATAACCTGCAAAATCTCCCAGGGCCTGTAGTGTATCGCCGACAACGATAACTCCGGGAATATTTGGAAAAAACTCGTCTAATTCATTACCAAGTTTTGAAATTATCAGAACAGCTGCACCTTTTTCAGCGGCTTTTTTAATAAATTCATAGCCGTCATAATTTTTCCCTTTTAAGGCAAAAAATGCCATTCCCTTACAGGGTGCACGTGTGTCAGTAGAAACGCCCATTATTTGTTGTAGCGGATTGCCAAAAATAAATTTCCCTTTTGTTGATTTAACTAATTCTCTAAGTAATATGTTCATCTTTTTAGATACTTATACGCTATTTCCCTATCGCTGAAAGGGATGCGTTTTTCACCTATTATCTGATATTCTTCGTGTCCCTTGCCTGCTATCAGTATAATATCGTCTTCTTTAGCCATATAGACAGCTCTTTTAATTGCTTCCTCGCGGTCAGGAACAATCTCATAGTTTTCCTTTTTTGTTCTACGGATACCCACCTCAATATCAAGAGTGATTTTCTCCGGCTCTTCAGTCCTGGGATTATCTGACGTGACTATAACCCAATCGCTTAAATTAACCGCAATTTCACCCATTACCGGTCTCTTCGTTCTATCGCGGTCACCTCCGCAACCGAATACAGTTATTAATCTATTATGTTTGAGTTCTTTAAGCGTCCTTAATACATTCTTTAATGCATCGTCAGTATGAGCATAGTCCACAAATAAACCAAATTTCTGTCCCGCATCAATACTTTCAAGCCTGCCGGGTATTATTTTAACAGCTTCAATACCGTCTTTGATTACTGAGGGTTCAATATTTTGGGTTTTAGCACAAGCGTAAGCCGCAAGTGCATTATATATATTGTGTTTCCCAATCAGGTTCATTGAAATTTCAATTTCATCGTTTATTGTAAACTTTGTGTTTCTTATGTTATTTTTTAAATTTTTTACCGTAAAATCAGATTTCTTCTTTAACCCGTAAGTAATAGTTTTAACTTTAATTGAATTTAAAATTTCCTGGCTATATTCATCGTCGTTGTTTAATACAGCAAACTTCTCGCCGGTTTTTTTACCCTCTAATTCCAGCATCTGAAACAATTTCAATTTGGCAAGAAAATATTCTTCCTTTGTTTTATGAAAATCCAGATGGTCTCTCGTAAGGTTGGTGAATATTGCAACGTCAAATTCACAATTCCTGACGCGTCCTAATGCAAGTGCATGAGATGAAACTTCCATGACAACATATTTATATCCATCAACTACGGACTTATTCAGCAAATACTGCAATTCCGATGACTGGGGCGTGGTTGTGGTAGATTGAAGTATTTCTTCGCCAAAACGATAATTTATTGTTCCAATCACTGCGGCTGGGGTCTTAGCTTTTTTGTAAATTGATTCCAGCAGATATGTAACCGTGGTTTTACCGTTTGTCCCGGTGATACCTATCAGATTAAGTTTTGTTGAAGGTGCGAAATAGAAATTTGACGAGATGTCCGCCAGTGCTTTGACCGCCTCCGGGACAAGAACAAATACAACGTTCTCTCCAACAGGGATTGTTTCATCTGCTACAATAACCCTTGCCCCGCGATTAATTGCATCGTTGACAAAATTTTTACCTGCTGTATTCTGTCCAGGCAGGCATACAAAAATATTATCTTTTTCAACCTTGCGCGAATCGTGTGTTATTCCGCTAATTTCAACATTTTTATCACCTGACACCTGATAATCGCTTTGAATAATTTCACTCAATACTCGCATAGTCTAATTTCCTCTTTTCATAAATACTGTAATAGTTCATTGCCTTTTTAGCAACCCGGGAAAATGAGGGACAGGCAACTTCACTGCCCCAGTAACACCCCTTAGGCTCATCAACAACAACTAAAATCGTCAGTTCAGGTTTGTCAGCAGGCAGAAAGCCGCAGAAAGATGAAATATATTTATCTTTTGAATATTTTCCTGTAACCGGGTCAATTTTCTGTGCGGTCCCTGTCTTGCCGCATACAGTATATCCGTCAACCTTAGATTTTGTTCCTGTGCCGTATTCAACAACTTTTGAAAGCATTTTCTTCAACTCTTCCGCCGTCTTTTCAGATACAACCTGCCGTATAATACGTGGTTTAGACTTAATTATCTGCGGCTCCATCAACATCCCCCCATTAGCAATTGATGAGTATGCATTAATGAGCTGCATCCCGGTAACACAAACCCCCTGTCCATAGGACATAACAGGAGCGGTTACTTTTGACCATTTTCTACTCTGTGTATGATGAAGTATCCCTTCCTGTTCACCGGGCAAACCACTCCCCGTTAAACTGCCAAAACCAAACTTCTGTGAGTATTGATATAACTTCTCTTTGCCGATTGTCAACCCTATTTTTGCAATGCCTATATTAGAGGAATACGCCATAACGCCTTCAAAAGTCAGGTAGTTGTATTTCTTATGGTCATTAATAGTAATACTGGAAAATTTGTATTTGCCATTCTCGCAGTTTATTAAGTTATCCGGTTTCATGATATTTAATGACAATGCTGCTGCAGCCGGGACAATCTTATAGGTTGACCCGGGCTCAAAAACTCCGTTTATCACGGGATTCAACAATTCCTCCTGTGTAAAATTATAACTATTGGAATTAAAATTAGGTCTCGCTGCCAGGGCGAGTATCTCTCCCGTAGATGGTCTTTGTATCACTATGAAGGCCTTCTTTGATTTATACTGCTTGACGAGTATGTCAAGTTCATCCTCTACAATGGACTGCAAATTTATATCAATACATAAAATTATATCCGCAGGCCGACGAAGTCGGTCTAATTTGTCCGCAGGACTATCTAATTTGTCCGCATATTCGTCCCTGTTAGAAAGTTCTCTGTCATATAAATATTCAATACCTGAAAGTCCGTTCCCGTCAATACCTACACCCCCCAGCAGATGGCACGCCATAGTCCCGTAAGGATACCATCTTCTGTTTTCCTTTACAAAATTCATCCCTTCTAAATTAAGTTCTCTTAACCTCCGGGACTTTTCAGGGTCCAGATACCTTTTTATCCACACAAAACTACAACTCTTGCTAACCTTACCCAATATCTCATTATAATCAACCTCCAGAACACTCAATAACCTTCTGACAAAATCCGATTTGTTTTTAATCATCTTAGGGTTCACAGCGAGGGAATCCACTACTGAACTGACCGCCAGGACATTTTTGTTGCAATCGTATATTGTCCCCCTGTTATACAAATTGACTTCCTCGCTTTTTAACTGCCTGTTTGCTAAAGAATAAAATTTTGTGTGTTCCCACACCTGTATATACAATAACTTAAAAATCAATATTACGGAAATTAAACAGGCCACTATAAACGAAAACAATAAACGCTTATTAATACCTTTCACTTAAAAATCCTTTAGAATTCCCCTGTTTCCCCCTTTCGCAAAGGGGGACTGATGGGGGATTTTTATTTTTCATCAACTACTATCTCAACTATATCATTCTTATTTGGTAAAACCAGATTATATTCTTTAACTATTTTATACAATTTTTCCGGAGACTTTAATTTATTACATAACATCAGCAATTCCATTTTTCTGCTTAATTCTTTTTGTTTTTCAATGTTTAACCGTCTCAATCTGGAGCCCAATATCTCTGATTCATTCTGTTCCCAGGCAAAAATCATAAGTATCGCAAACCCGGCAAGAATTATAAAAAAATACTTCCCCTGTTTCTTTTTATTCATAATCTTTCTGCGGAACGTAACTTAGCACTGCGGGAACGTGGGTTTTTCTCAATTTCCTCTTCTGCAGGCACAATTGGTTTAGCAGTGAGTATTTTTAGTTCTGGCTTTTTATTTCTGAAAAAGTTTTTCACTATACGGTCTTCAAGAGAATGGAATGAAATAGCCACGATTCTACCGCCTTTAGACAGGACACCGACTGCCTTATTCAATCCGGCAGAAATATTGTCCAATTCATCATTGACTGCTATCCTTAGAGATTGGAAAATTCGTGCAGATATATTAACGCTGTAGAAGTTATTCGGTATGGCTGAAATAATAATTCTATTAAGTTCTTCAGTGGATTCTATTTTTTTGCTGGAACGGTAATCAACAATTCCTGAGGCAATTCTTCTTGAATATTTTTCCTCTCCATATTTATAGAAAATCTCTGCCAGATTTTCCCTGGAATATGTATTAATAATATCTCCGGCAGTAATAGTATTTTTACCCGTGGTCCCCATTCGCATATCCAGGGGTCCGTCTGACTGGAAACTGAATCCGCGGGACGGCGTTTCCAGTTGAATACTTGAAATACCAAAATCAAAAAGAATACCGTCAATAAATTTTATCTGCAATTTTTTAAGCAGCTCTTTTAAACTGGTATAATTGCTCTGAAAAAATCTTGCCTTTTTCTTATATGCTTTTAAATAGTTTCTTGTAATATCTAATTGATACTTATCCCGGTCAATACCGACAAACAATCCTGTCTTCAATTTTTCAAGAATGAATTTCGCATGTCCGCCGGTACCGACAGTTGCATCTACATACACACCCTCAGGTCTTATTCTAAGATATTTGATTACCTCTTTTACTAAAACAGGGGTGTGTATCACTATATTTCTAACTCCTGCGCTACTTTATAAGAAATCTTCTTTGCTTTCAGCAGGTATTGTTTCCAGTGTTTCTCTGACCAGATTTCTAACCTGTTCCCTATACCTACTATGACTATCTTTTTATCCGCAGGACTATCTTTTTTGTCTATTTTTGCTTCTGAAATTAACTTTTTAGGAATTAACAATCTTCCCTGAGGGTCAACCTGTGCATCTTCGGCACTTGACAGAAAAATCCTCTTGAATGCACGTTCCTGCGATTTATCCTTCAGTTGCAGGTTATCAAATTTAAGCAGTATTTTCTTCCATTCATCATCAGGGTAGAGGTAAATACATTTATCAACTACCGGCGTAGTAAATACAAACCTGGCTTTGGATTTTCTTAATTTAGACGGCAGGAAAAACCTGTTCTTTTTATCTAATGAATGATAATAAATTCCACTATAATACATTATTCTCCACCTTACACCACTTTTCCCCACATTATATATAAAGAATAATTATTTGTCAATAGGTTAAGAAAAAAACATTTGTCATTCTGACTGAAAGGAAGAATCTCGGATTATATAATTGGAAGGAAAAAAGGAGAAGAACTGTAAGCCGAATCCTGTTTTATGGAATCATGTATCTACGTCTGATGTCACCATCAGACTTTAGCAACCTACCACTTTTGGTCTTGCTCCCGGGTAAGGATTTAGCCGTTTCACCCCTCCCCTTGCTCAAAACCCGCAGGTTTCCGGAGAGGGCTATCCCCGTTGGGGACCCTTAACCTTTCAGTTCAGGCGTCTCTGTTCGCACCTCTATCCCATGATTTATATAACACAGGACGATGGGTATTACCCACTACCTTGCTAAACATAGAAAAGCTCTATGTTTGGGAGTTCGGACTTTCCTCTCCCCCAATAAACTGGGGCAGCGATTCCTCGTTCTTCTCCTTCTTATCAGTACTCTTTTTGTTTGTCCGCAGGACTATCTTATTTGTATTTTCTAAATATAATATTCGTGAGCAATTATCACAATATACCAGGTCTTCCTCTTTAGTTACCTCATTTATAACCTGTGGAGGAAGTCTTAAACGACAGTTCCCGCAACTATTGTTTTCAACAGGTGCAATAGCAACTCCTTCTGTGCCAAGTCTTATATGCTCATACTTTTTTAAATATTTTGCCTGAATATTAGACGCAAATTTTCCCCTCTCTAATTCTAAATCCTGTATTTTCTTTTCAAGTTCTGCCTTTTTATTTTCAAGTTGCCTTATGATTTCATTTATTTCCTTTTCCTCAGACTGCAGCGTCTTCTCTACTTTGTTAATCTCAGACGAATGTGTTTCAATATTATCCATCAAAACTAAAACTTCATTTTCAAGCACATCTTTCTCTTCCTCTGCCTTTGTAATTTCTTTAAGGAGCGCCTGGTATTGCTCGTTTGTCTTCACCATATTTAGTTCAACTTTATGTTTCCTTATTTCTGACTCCTTCGTTTCAAGTTCTAAATCTTTTTCCTTACGCCTGAGCTGTAACTCTTTAGTTTGTTTTTTATTCTCTTCAAATTTATTCTTATCTTCATCTATTTTAGTTCTATAATTCTCAATCTCCGCAGGAATTGACTCGCACTCTTCCTTCAGGCGATCGAGGTCCATATCTATATCCTGTAATTTTATTAACTTTACTATTTCCTCACTCAATTATTAAGTCCTAACCAATCCCCCATAAATTTCCCCCTTTTATAAAGGGGGATACAGGGGATTTATAATTTTATCAAACATGGGCGACGTTGGACTTGAACCAACGCCCTTACGGATGTGAACCGTACGCTCTAACCAAACTGAGCTAGTCGCCCGACCTGGGCCCTGAGGGACTCGAACCCCCGACCAATCGGTTATGAGCCGATCGCTCTACCGACTGAGCTAAGGGCCCGCTTTATATTTAATAAACCGGCAACTTTACCATTCGTCCTCTTCCCATCCACCCTCTTCTTTAAACTCCTCATATCTTGTCCAGATGTCTTTCTCTATCTGTTTTCGCAATTTTTTCCGGACAAGGACCTGGTTTATATAAATGTTTCTTTTTTCATCTTTCCTTGAGGGCCAGGCAATTTTTTTCCAGTTATCACCCTCAATTATTCCACAAGCGACGACAACAGCATTATTGAATTTTACATCAATGTTTGCTTTTCTTGCGCTATTACCTGAAAGCGGTGAAAACCTGACAATTTCATATTTTACTTCACTGAGTTTTTTATCTGACGGTCTGTTTGTCTCAATTGCCTTTGTTATCCTGTCACTTAACTCTTTGTTTAGAATTTCAACCTGGGGATATACACGTCCTCTGCCGGAAACATATTCGGGAAATTTAACGCTCAATATCCCCTTCTCTTTACTGACTTTTATCTCTTTAATTTTTATCTGGTCATTCAGGACAACTTCTGCAATTGTGTTTTTACCGGTTTCGTCTAACTTTACCTCTGTAACAACCATCTCCTCCGCAAAAATAATGGGGACGGAGGTAATTAAAATATTAGAAAGAGCAAATAAACCTAAAATAATTCCTATCCGGAAAAAATATCTACTGTAAATAGCCATAGCTTTATCTTGACCAAACTACTTGTCCATTTCTTTTGACTTCACTAAGAATCATCGACTCTTTACTTAACCGACTAAATTCTTCTTTGGTATATCCGATGATATCCATTGCTACCGAAATACATTTTCTGCCTCTTGTACAAGATAAAAATTCTAACCTTTTGAGAAAATTCATTTTCTTAAAGTCATTTGAAAGTACAACAAGGTCAATGTCGCTATTCACTCCAATTTTCTCCATTGAGGTTGAACCAAAAAGAATGACTTGATCTACATGTATTTTTTTTTCTAAAAGCCGAACATACCGATAAATTACTTCTCGTGGACTAACTTGTCTTTTAGCCATTGGAATATTTCCTTAGTGGAATTCAATAAATTTCCAGCAATTTCTTTTGTATAAACAAACTTCATTTTATAAGCTATATCTGGATAACGAGGTGGCATATAGTGTGGGTTTAACGTTTCAATTACTGAAATAACATGTAAAGGTGCTTTAATCTCAATATCTCCTAATAGACTGGCTAAATCATGAATCTTCCTTGGAGTTTTGCCCCTTTTAATAACATTCGCCTTTAATATTTTCTCAATCGCCTGATGACAGAAAAGAACACAATATTGCCAGTGTCTCTTTTCTAACAGATCACTTGCAACTTCCAAATCTTTTTCAGCAAATTCAATCCATTTTTTTGTAATATTTTTCATATTAACCTATAATAGCAAATATGTGTGTAATCCCGCTTCACTTTGCATGTGCACCTTGTACACTTAGGCCATAAAATATACTAAAATATTTAATACAAGTCAAATTTTATTCTTCAAAACCAATAATTTCTCGCCGAACCCATAATTTAAAGAAAGGGTCAGTAAATTTGTATTCATCTTTTACCTTCCTGTCCAGTATGCCTTTTTGTTTAGACAAAGCCATAGAGGCCAACCGTATACTTGAAACAGGGCCTAATGAATTAGCAACCATAAAATCACCTGAAAAGAGATGCTTTCCGCCCTCCTTAGCAATTGCTATTAATAGCTGTTTCTGGATAAGCGGCAGTTCGTCCCACAATTGCATAAAATAAGCATCCTCGTTTTCAAGTGATTCAACAAAACATTGAAGAACATCTTCACTCACAATTTTACCTTTACTAAAACCCACTTCCCATGCAAAATAACACAAAAGTTGAGTATAATAAGGATGTCCGCCTGTTAGAAAGATAATCTGGTCAATAACCGCATCGTTGAAACTTATTTTACTATCTTTAAATTTGCGGGAAATGAAATTTCTCCACTCATCATTTGATATTTCCGAGAGTGAAATCATTGCGGATGATTGATAGAATGGCCTGCGAACATCAGTAAACATATTTATCAACAAATGTGTTTTGCTTCCGGAAAAAATGTAAGCGATTTTCTTATGACGTTGAAAGACAGTTCGCATTTCTCTTTCCCATTGTTCTCCATTAAGCCGATTTATTTCCTGGAATTCATCAAAAATAATTGCCAATTTAAGATTATTTTTTTTAGCAATCTCTTCAGGAAGTGCAAGAATTAGTGGTAAAATTCTCTCCACTGCATTTTTTGTTTTTTCCCAATTATAAGTTATTAACCAATTATCCCCGCTAAGAACAATCTGTGGATTGATGAAAGAGAAACGCTCCCTGGAGAATTTTTGTGCATCTTTGCTTGTTTTAGCAAATGACTTGATTATGGCAGTACTATACAATTCTATGAAATGTACTGCAGATGATACCGGGAATAAATCAAAATAGATTGGCACAATTTTTTGTCTGGAAGATTCCCTGGCAACTATTTCCAAAAGCCATGTTTTGCCAAATCTTCTTGGAGCATAGAGAACAGCGCTTTGACTATTTTTTATAATGCTTAATAATTGTTTCTTTTCTTTTTCTCTGCCAACTATAAAATCCTCAGAAGCAGGGCCTCTAAAACGAAATGGATTAGAATATTTCATAGGGTATTTTTCTCCTTTTTATTTAATATTTTATACATATAATATGTTATCATATAATATGTAATTTGTCAACAATGACATAAATATTTTGCGAAGGTGTTGACCTGTCCCCTACTACATTACTATTGTGATAAGGACAGCGGACAGAACGAGAAAAAGGACTCCCATCGCAAACTTAACTGTGCTGATATGCTGACGCCAAATTCTTTCTAATGTTTCTGATTTTGCACCAAACAGAACAATACCAAAAACTCCAATGAGCGGCAGTACAAATGCTGAACAATACAGAATAAGTAATACTATTCCTTTAAATCTTAACTCAGGAACTCCGACTATATACATAATAGTAGGAAAATATATCTGCCCGGTGCAGAAAAATTCAAATACTGAAACAAGAATACCCAGAATTAAGCCGATAGGAATAAGATATTTAAGTTTACCGTATTTCGTTATTGTATTATATATCCTTGTCTTTAGACTCTCGGGTAATTGCAGTATAAGTTTTATTTTTTCTCCTTTACTCAACCGTTTAGTTTTATAAAAATCCCAGAAACTTACTACTGCCAGGATAAAACAAATTACTGCTATAATTACATACATTATTTTTGATATATAGACCCTGGGCTGGACCAGTTGAAAAATTTTAAGAAACCCTAACCCGATTAAAAAATATACTATAAAAACACCGATTATATACATCACACCTGTCCAGAATATTTCCGGCGCTGATTTATTCCTGATTGTAGCTAAATATGTAATTAAAAAAATTATTCCTGCAAAAGCACAGGGATTTATTCCGTCCACAAGTCCTGCAAAGAGCACCGGCAGCAATTTTAAGGAACGAATCTCAGGAGATGCGGTTATCTCCAGTGCCTGCTCAATTTTAGATGAACTGTGAGTCCCGGTATTAATAACTTCCACAAGTACCCTCTGCAGATTACCGGATATGTCCTTTTTACCCGAGAGGACTTTTTCACCAATTATAAGGACAGGTAAATCATTGCAGTAAACACCTGTCATTTTTTCTACTGACAATAATTTTTTGTAATTGTCCGGCTCGTCTAACCTGTATTCGTCAACTACCACATTTATATTAAGTTTATCTGCCAATTCAGGAACAGTTTTTTGTTTCAGATCAAAACAATAATTACAACCCGGCGCATAGAACATAATCAGGTGAATCTGTTCCCCCTCTCCTCTATCCTCTCCCTCAATGGGAGAGGCGACCCACTGCGGGTCGGGTGAGGGGTATATATTCCCCTCTATAAGCCAGGTAAGGTTGGGATGGTCAGGGTCGTCTGAATCAATAAAAACATATTTTGTTTGCCTGCCCTGATAATCTTTTGTATCAAAGGTTAGAGTTAAGACAACAGAGGATTGACTGTTGATGGTTTTTTCAGAAAAACTGGTGGTAAGACAATCACAGGATGTTCTTAACCTGACATTTAAAACCTTGTCCCCGGTATTCCTGATTTCTAAAGTTTCTTTTAAAACCTGTCCTTCGGAGACCGTCCCGAAGTCCCAGTATGCTTTTGATAAATTTATTTTGGGCTGGGCATATAGAAAATTAAAATTCAAACTTAAAATCAGGAAAGAAAAACAGATAAACAAGATAATCCTGCGGATAAACAAGATAATCCTGCGGATAAACAAGATAATCCTGCGGATTAAACAAATATTTCGCAATACTCCCCTCACCCTCATTTAATGAGTTTTTCAGTATCTTTCTTTAAAGTTTTATGGTAGTCAATTACCAACTGTCCGCCAGTATTATCATCCGGTATTTCTCTATCTAACAAAATAAACTCATTCGTATAGGAAATTATTTTCTTATCGCTACCAATTTTCAATTTCAAAACACCAACCCTGTGTCCATTTTCGCCAGTCTGGACAATCAGTGTATTATTAATTTTTAAAGGCACTTTATGTAAAGTCTGGGAATGTCCGCCGATAATAACCTCAATCCCGGGAATTTCTTTTGCAATTTCCCTGTCCTCGTCATCGCCGCTGTGGGAAACGACTATAACAATGTCTGCCTGCTTTCGCAATTCAGGAATAATATTTTTTAGATATTCCCTATGGTCAATAATTTTAATTCCTGAAATTTTTTCTTTAGGAAACAGGGTAAAAACATCTTTGTCAATTATGCTCAATATTGCAATTTTTACATTGTTTACTTCTTTTATCAGGTACGGTTTTGTCAAGGGGTAGCACATCGTTTCATTACATGCCTGGAGATTTGCAGAGTAAAAAGGCAGTTTGTTCAGGTTTTTCTCAAGATAATCAACCCCACAAATCAATTCCTGGTCACCTATAGATACTACATCATATTTAATCATCCCCATCATCTTCAAAACATATCCTGCAAGTAATCTATCGTCTCTCGGAGGAAAAGAATCACCCGAGTCCACCGATACTGAATCCGGATATTTTTCTTTCAGGTTTTTTATGGCAGTAATCCGTCGGACAAGCCCGCCGAACGGGTTCTCCGGACAATTGCAGGATTTTAAATATCCGTTGATGCTATTGGTATAAATAATTGTTAGAATATCTTTCTGCACTAATTGAGTTGACTGAACTTTTTCGTCTTTCAATTTTGGCAGTTCTCGCGAAAGGACCTGTTCCATGTCTGGATGGTAGCCTTTAAGATGTAACTTTATCGTCCCGTCTTTTCCTACAACAAATAATTGTGGTATTTCAGCTCTGCCGAATTTACAAACGTCATAGTTTGAACCAGCCCTGTAACCCAAAGGGTCTATCAACACAGGTAACATAACTTTGTATTCTTTCAAATAGGCGGGTAATACCTGTTCTGGTTTTTCATCTAAATTAATAAGAAACACTCTGACAAATTCCGAATATTTATCAGCAATGTTTTTCAAAACAGGTATCTCTTTTTTACAGGGTTCGCATTTGGTATCAAAAAAACTGAGTATTACCACTGTCTTACTGTCAAGCAAACCGGAAAGTGAAATTTTATCTACTGTGCCGAACTGTGATAATTTAAAATCTGGTGCTTTCTTACCGATTTCAGAAGCATCGTTTTCCGAAACATTCAAAACAAATAAAAACAGACATAAAAAAGTTATAAAAACTGACTTCATAAGTTTATTCCTCCGATAATTTTCCCGCAAGAATTTTGCAAGCCGAACGGAGCTCGTCTGCATTCATTGCTTTCTGGTCAGATGATTTCAATATTTTCCCTGTTTCTACATCTACTACATTCACCGTTATATAATAAGTATCCAGAAGTTTTGAGAGAGAGCCAACCATCATATGTTGAACATTCAATAACTTACCCATCTTAACCGCACATTCTTCTGAAGTACATCCTGAGAGTTGGAATTTCTGTTCGGCAAGCACCATTTCCATATTTGCCCTGTCCATAACATTAAACGCTCCAGTGTTCACAAGTTCCGTCCTCAGGAAACCTGCCACTATACTTGCATCAGCAGCAGAAACATTTTGACCTGAAAAATCCGCCACGGCAATATTTATTTTTTCCGTCCTTTCAGATTTTTTCCTAACAGGTTTTTTCTCTATTTCAATAACTTTTTTTTCTTTGACACTTTCTGGAATACCACCCCAGGCCATTTTTAACGATATTGTATGTTCATTGCTTAAACTATTAACCAAACCAAATGCATAGTCAACTCCAAAATTCTTTCTATTAAAACCAATTCCAATATTTAACCCCTGTGTATCTGAACTGAATTTATAACCTGTGCGAATATGAAACATGTTAAACTCATACTCACATCCAACAGCGGGCACAAGTTGTCCTTCATTAACCAAATATGAGTCATCTCCAACTAATAACAATTGATTTGTTAAATGATACGCTACGGAACCACGTATTGTCGTAGGCAGGGGGTCTGTTTCTTTTATGTACTTCAATCCCGAACCTATATTTAGTCCTGAAAGTCCCAATGTTAATCCTCCATTGATGGAATAAAGTAATCCCAAATCAATAGCAAGTGCAGTAGCAGTTTTATCTTCAACCAATGTTGAAGATAAAAACTTTAAGTTTCCTCCTGCGTGCAAATTTTGTGCTACCGTTTTGCCTATTGAAAGACCAGCGGATACATCCTTTTCCGCGCATTTGGTTCGCAGAATAAGATTTGAATCATAAAATTCTAATGTCCCTGCATCATAGTAAATCACACTGACACCCAGTGACAATTTTTCTGACGGATGTCCGTAAATCAATGCAATAAAATTGTCATCAGCAATACCTCTATTGGACATCAGGGATATTTGTTGGGAAGTTAAAGTAGCTATACCTGCTGGATTGTAATGTAAACCGCAAACATCATTATTCACTGCACCTAAAGCATCAGCAAGTCCACCTGCCCTAGCACTGACTGTCCTTGTAAGAATATACCCAGCTGAAGAACCTGCTCCTTTTGACCATACCATACCTGCTTGAGTTACTAAACTCATTGATAGAAAAAACAACATCAGTTTTTTTCTCATCTCCTGCACCTCTTTTATTTCATCACACAGATTTTTTTCATAAGATTTATTCCCGGTCCTTCTACCTTAACTATATAAATTCCGCTTGCTACTATTTCATCATATATATTCTTACCCAACCATTCTACATAATCCTGTGTGTCCCCAATCACGTTTTTACTAATTTCCTTAACAAGTTGCCCATTCAATGAAAATATCTTTACTTTCACTTCACCATCTGAACCTGCCTTAAAGTTGACATACACTTTACCACCCGTTTTTGGATTAAAATATCCTTTGTCAATACCTTCACCGGAGTATTTGATTTTTACTTCACCTTTGGATGGTTGCGGTAATACAGAAAAACTAACGCATGACCATACATCAACGAAGCCAAAAATAAATTCTGTACCATCTGGCTTTATATCGTAATAATAAGCATACATATCATTTTCTACTCGTTCATCTGTGCCGTCAAACTTTATACTCCAGAGTCTATTTAATGTTTCCGTTTTAGTAAAGAATATTCTGTCATTAGTTGCCCACTTCAGGTTTTGGTCTCTGATAAGTCCTTCAGCAACACTGGTCCTACCTGTTCCATTGGTATTTATAATCTTTAATTCATAAGAATTACCACTGGAAAGGACACAGTATGCAACCTTTGACCCATCCGGTGAAAACACAGGAGTATGATACTTGGTATCTTTACCTTCGTCTGTCAGCAAACTCGTAGGATATGGACTTGAAGTAGAAACTATCCATATTTTAGTATCATCACAATAAACAAGTTTAGTGCCGTCAGGTGACCAGGAAAAACCAGGAACATTTGAAGAACCCCAACTTCTATCTGCAATTTTGGTTTGATTTAACCCATCAGCATTCATAATGTAGATACCGCTATCAATCCACAGCCCCGAAAGATAATAAGCAATTCTACTTAAGTCAGGTGACCATTGAGCACCTGCCCATCCTTGTGCGAGTTGTTTTTTTCCTGTTCCATCATAATTAATTGACCATATATATCCATTATCTCCATTATCGTAATAGAGAATTTTTGTAGAATGAGGGGCAAAACATAACGGAAAAATATAATTTGTAGAAGTTACTATGTCATATTTACCAGAACCATCAGAATTCATTGTCCGCAATCTGTATTCATCTGAAAACCTTGCCATGTATGCTATCTTATTATAATCACCCGACCATTTACAATATCCATTTTGTATAGGTAAATTGTTATTGGTTATTTTTTTGTTATTTGTGCCATCAATATTGATAGTGTAGATATTTTGGTTGTCAGTATATGCGATTTTATCGCTTGTTTTTGACCATAATCCACTATTATAAGAAGAAGTATCGGTTAACTGTTTCTTTCCCGAACCATCAGCACTCATTACCCACAAACTAGATTTTCCACTACTTAGATATTTTACCCACATAATTTTTGTGCTATCAGGAGACCATTTAGGGTCGCCATCAACTGTTGTGTAACCGTCATTGGTCAGGTTTGTTTTGTTACTGCCATCTGAATTCATTGTCCATATATCTCCGTATAAGTAATAAACAATTTTTGTTCCATCTGGTGACCAATAAGGAGCATCTGCATAATCCGTAGTCAACTGGGTGAGTCCTGTATTATTTATGTTTATCTTGTAAATATAATAAGGATAAGAAGATTGAAAAACTATCCATTGGCTATCATTAGAAAAATCAATATCACCATAATTATTAGGTGAAGCACTGGTTAATTGAGTATTGTTCGTTCCGTCTGTATTGATAATCCATAGAGCAGAATCTCCGGTCAATATATTCTCCTTTATATATGCAAACTTAGTTTCATCAGGTGAAATTGCTTCACCTCTTATAGAATATTCATTACTAAGTTGAAAAATCAGATTCTTATTAGAACCGTCGGAATTCATCTTGTAAAATTTATAGCCTTCAAAAGTAACATCAACAGAATAAATTTTTGTCCCATTAGAAGAATATTCCCCATGAAAACTAAAAGCAGAGGAAATGATTCTTTCATTTGTTCCATCAGAAGATATTGTCGCTAAACTTAAAAAATCGTTGTCTTTTGAAGTAGTAAAAAGTATTTTTCCTTCAGATGACCGATCCTGAAGTATAATGAAATTACTTTCAGTCAACTTTGTTGCACTGTAACACATTTTTGCTACTAAAACCATAACTGTTAAGACAATCATAGACCTGAAAAATCTTCTAAATTTATCCATGTTACCCCCCATAGAAAAATCGGGACACATCCCATTTAATCCTTGTAGATTTTTTGTTATCCATCATTTTTTCAAAACATTGTTTCTATATACTCTTGAAAGTTCCATGTATTTGTTGTATAATGTTCTTTGGGGGTGACTAAAATGCAAAAAGTAGCTATTGAAATTGATGTTAAACAAATTGAATTGGCAATTGAAAATTTGGACATTCCTAACAAAATCAGAATTGCCCGTAGACTTGAAAGAGAGACAAGACGAGAACGATGGAACAATGTTCTTTCTAAAATTGACCGACGATATGTAAAGAGTCCAATTTCTGAAAAAGAAATCAGTCGTGTATGTGATAAAGTGAGACAAGAAAGATATGACAAAAATCCCAAGAGTTGTTATTGATACTAATATATTTGTTAGTGCTTTATTGGGAAGTAAAAATTGCCTTACGATACGAAAATCCTTTCTTAATGGAATTTTTGATATAATTATTTCAAAAGCACTATTTGATGAACTGATTGATGTTATAAGTCGTCCAAAATTCAACAAGATTATAGAACAACAAGATATTAAGGAGATAGCAGAACTCCTCAAAACAGATGCGGACTGGGTTTCTCCACAAGAAAAAATATTAGTCTGTCGTGACCCGAAAGACAATCCGGTTCTTGAATGTGCAGTTGCTGGTAAAGTAAACTTTATTGTTGCAGGCGATAAAGATTTGCTTGAACTAAAAACATTTAGAGGCATTTCTATTTTGACTCCTCAAAAATTTCTGAAATTTATTAAAATCGGGACACATCCCATTTAATCTCATAAAATTTATTCAATATTTTGCGATGAATAAATCATCTAACTACATATCAAAATCAGACTGCCCTTATTTCTACTCAAAAACTAATATTTGTGGACAATGTTGTAGTCCGTTTGAAATTCTGGAGCACTGGGTCGTATGTCTGGGTCAATCCAAATCCAAAACGAGAATTTTCTGCCAGCCCTATTTCTAACCGTCCGATGACAGCCGTGTTTGGATTCATAACAGTAAATTCATCGACCTGTTTTTGTTCATATCCCAGTGTCATCTGTAAAATGTTTTTTGAATCCTGAAGTTTTATTTTCAGCCTGACATCGGGTTTAATTTCAGTATATCTTGTAAATTCTCCGGTAGTGTATAACCAGCGGAATATCCTCCAGCCAACTTGAGCATAAATACCCTGGGAGTGTGGATTGACAGGGTTGTATTGTGCCAGTGTCCAATCAATTGGTCTTATATCCTCATAAAAATAATCAAATATGCTCGGCACAAAATCAGCAGAGAAATTGCGATATTCTAATTGATAATCAAACATATATGTTTTACCCTTAATACCAGGCGCTGCATATCCATCGCCATAATTGTTAACCTTACCATAATTTGCACACAGGACAATCCTGGATTTTTCCCTGTTCATTAATAACACACTTAAATCACCGCCATAGACCAACAACTCTTCTGCTTGTGGTAAAGGGACAATCTGAATGGTTACCGGGTCAACTGTGAGTTTATCCTTCGCCGGATTTTTATCATATCCCGCGGTTATTCCTATCTGTATCTGTGGTATTGGTAAAAAATAGGCACGCATACCGCCAAACCTGAAATCCATCATATCATTTACTATTGCTTCTACTCCACCGCGATAATGCTTGAATTCACACTCTGTTCCGAGTTTTCTGTTATAGTCGGCTATACCGATGTTCCTGTATCTCCGCATGATAAATCCATAGCCGAGAGTTGCATCATCAATGACACCTAATTTTGTATAAAAATTATCTCCTTTTTTACCATACCGGATATAACTGAATATATTGGCAATATCCTGCCACTCATCCCAGTCCTCTTTCCGTATTCCATCATCATTCCAGAGTAGCGGGGTATCCAGACCTATCCCTAATTTACGCCAGGTTATATCAAACAATAGAGTCGCCATAAAATATGTTTTACCTTCGGTTGATGTCGCTCCAACTTTAGTCCCCGGATTTTCTATTATAATATCATCTGTTTCTTCCTGTTCTGGTTCAGGTGGTTTTTGTTCAGGAGTGGGTGTTGGTGCAGGACTTTCTCCGGGAACTGCGGGTTGTGCTGGCTCTGCTGGTTGCACTGGTTTGGTTTCTACATCCTTTCGTTTATCTTTTCTCGTTTTTATAATAATTCTGGGTTTATGTTTTTTATTTGATTCTTCTTTACGCGTTTCTTTGTTTGATACCACAGGCTCTTCTGGTTTATCAGGTTTATCTTTTCCATAACTAAAATCAAAATATAACGCAGATAGAATTAAACCAATAACAACTGACATAATAAGTTTTTTAGTGTTCATGTTTTCTCACCCAAAAGAAAATACCACGCCGGGCAAAAAATAATTTGCTTTTTTCCAACCCTGACTTTACTGAATTCACCATTGTATACTACAAAACCCTTATTCAATTTTTGCTTTTCCATTATATACAGCAGACCTTTGGGTATTTCTTTTTTATCAGAACTTTTTACCTCTATGGGTATCAATTCCTCTCCATCAATTATAATGTCAACTTCGTGAAATTGGTCTCGCCAGAAATAAGTGTTTTTCTGGAATTTTGAAAAAATAAATACCGCAACTGCACTTTCCAGTATTTGACTGTGTTCTACCCTGAAGAGATTAGCCAGAGCAGGGTCAATCAAATGCCCTTTAGGATTTGACCGTAAGGTCTCTTTTAAAGATTTACTGAATTTTGGCAACCGGAAAAAAAGCAATGCTTGTTCTAAGTATGAGATATATCGTTCTACGACTACTCTTGATATGCCTAACGATTGTGAAAGTGTTGTAAAGTTTACTATTGTTGCAGTATTCTTACCAAGATAATAAAATAATTTTTCCAGATATGCTGGTTCTCTTATTTTATAAAGGTCTACGAGGTCACGAAATATTACTTTATCCAGAATATCTTCTTTGATAAATTTTGGATATAATTCTTCATTTTCAGAATAAATTTGTGGAAAACCACCTGTGCGAAGGAAATTAGAAAAGTTGATTTTTATATCACTTATAAAAGGAATTATGGCATCGGGTAAAACATCGGGTAAGATATTGTTTTTTTTAATATGATTTTCTATCTGTGGTGCAAAAAACGACAGATACTCCCTAAATGAAAATGGGAAAAGAATCTCTTCAACTGTCCTGCCTGCCAGTGATTCAACCTTCTGTGTAAGTAATGATACGGAAGAGCCTGAAATGAAAAATTTTATTGGATATTTACGGTCAAGAAAAAGTTTAACCGTGAGTTCCCAATCTTTAAGAAATTGCGCCTCATCCAAAAAAAAGTAACTTATTCCTTCAGTAAGTTTTTTACCCCTGTATTGTTCGTATATTTTAATAATTTCATCAAGTGGAACTTTTAACATTGGGTCATCAAGCGATACATAACATATATCCTTCGGATTGACATGTTTTTTTATCAATGTGTCAATTACCTGATATAATGCCGTTGTTTTACCAACTCTTCTCGGTCCTTTTAAAAGTATAGCCCTGTTTTTAGTAGCATAAGAAAGCAGAACATTCACAATATTCCTTCTAAATTCAGGTATAAAAGAAGAAGGGACCTTCCCTGTGGTCCACCAGGCATTATGAAACGAAAGCCTCTCAAGAATGGAATAGTTGTTCATATCTGTGTTTTACTAAATCATATTGTTTTTGTCAACTATAGATTGCAATATTATGATACACTCCCTGTTATTTTTTTTCAAGGTAAAGTGCATTTCAATATTATCAATCCAGAACTGCCAGCTGCTACATAAGCATAATTTCCTGAAACATATACTCCCTGGGCAGAATATAGAGTATCATAAGAACCAACTTCTGAAGGTGAGGCAGGATTTGAAATGTTTATTACTCTCAAAAAATCCCCATCTGCTACATAAGCATAATTACCTAAAACATATACTTCATTAGCAGAACCCGGAGTATCATAAGAACCAGATTCATAAGGTGAGGCGGGATTTGAAATGTTTATTATCCTCAAGCCAGAATTCCCATCTGCTACATAAGCATAATTTCCTGAAACATATACTTCATTAGCAGAACCCGGAGTATCATAATAACCAACTTCTGTAGGCGAGGAAGGATTTGAAATATTTATTATCCTCAAGCCATAATACGCATCTGCTACATAAGCATAATTCCCTGAAACATATACTTCACAGGCATCTGCTGAAGTATTATAAGAACCAACTTCATAAGGTGAGGCGGGATTTGAAATGTTTATTACCCTCAAGCCATAACCCCAATCTGCAACATAAGCATAATTTCCTAAAATATATACTCCATAGGCATACCCCGAAGTATCATAAGAACCGATATTGGAGACTACGTCTCTTATCCTCAAACCTGAATACCCATCTGCTACATAAAAATAATTTCCTGAAACATATACTCCCTCGGCATTACCCGGAGTATCATAAGAACCAACCTCTGAAGGTGATGAAGGATTTGAGATGTTTATTACCCTCAAGCCATAATCCCAATCTGCAACATAGGCATAATCCCCTGAAACATATACTCCTCTGGCATCACCCGGAGTATCACAAGAACCTACTTTAATAATAGACGGAGGATACTTTTCTAAGTATTTTCTGTCCAGTTCTTCAACATCTTTTTTAATGGCATTGGTCAATCCAAAGTCTATGGTATGTATATTTACTGAAAGTAGTAACATTAAAATTATTG
>MNXB01000085.1 GCA_001871125.1 Elusimicrobia bacterium CG1_02_37_114 | reverse complement strand
TTCCACGTATTATTGGTTTGCCTAACATAATCTCAGGGTTAATTTCAATCTTTTCTTCAATCATAAATTACCCCCAATTGTCATTAATCTTTTGGAATTTTCTATGTGAATATTTACTTTTCTATTTTATTATATATAAAATCTATTTAATAGTCAACTCATTTTTTGACAAAGCACCATTTATTTTGTATATATTTTACTGATGAAAAGGGGATTATTTATTACGATAGAGGGTCCGGATGGCTCCGGTAAATCAACACAGTCAAAGTTGCTTGTCCGATATCTGTGCAGGAAAGGATGGGATGTAGTCCATACCCGTGAACCCGGCGGCACTTTATTCACGGAATTTTTGAGAAAGATATTACTTAAACCGGAATCCAGGATTTCTCCCTTAACAGAACTGTTACTCTATACTGCATCACGTGCACAGCATACCATTGAACTTATAAAACCCGCACTTCAGGATAACAAAATTGTTGTATGTGAAAGATATACAGACGCAACCACTGCATACCAGGGGTACGGTAGAAAACTCATTGACAAATTAATAACATCAACTCATTTTTTGACAAAGCACCATTTATTTTGTATATATTTTACTGATGAAAAGGGGATTATTTATTACGATAGAGGGTCCGGATGGCTCCGGTAAATCAACACAGTCAAAGTTGCTTGTCCGATATCTGTGCAGGAAAGGATGGGATGTAGTCCATACCCGTGAACCCGGCGGCACTTTATTCACGGAATTTTTGAGAAAGATATTACTTAAACCGGAATCCAGGATTTCTCCCTTAACAGAACTGTTACTCTATACTGCATCACGTGCACAGCATACCATTGAACTTATAAAACCCGCACTTCAGGATAACAAAATTGTTGTATGTGAAAGATATACAGACGCAACCACTGCATACCAGGGGTACGGTAGAAAACTCAGTCTGAAATTAATAAAACAGCTAAATAATATTGCAACCGGTGGTCTCAAGCCCGACATAACCCTACTGCTGGACATTGATGTAGAAAAAGGATTATCAAAGATTAAAAAAGGCAAGAGAGATAGGCTTGAAAAAGAAGGGCTGTCATTTCATAGAAGATTGCGGAGAGGATATTTAAGTATTGCAAAGAAAGAACATGGAAGAGTCAAGATTGTGAATACCGCCAATACTATAATGGAAACACATAAGAATATAGTTAAAATTATTGATAAATTCTTGTCCAAGGATAAAAGGGTAAACCCTTAATTCCAGGAATTAATTCTAACCCTTAATTCCAGGAATTTACCCTTTAGGGTTTTATCCTTCAGGATTTTACTTATTTAGGAAATAAACTCTAATGTCAAGACCTGACCCCCATGTTTAAAAATATTTTAGGGCAACAAAAAGCAGTATTGTCATTACAGGCTCAACTTAGAACAAATCGTATAGCCCAGGCATATCTTTTTGCAGGTCCTGAAGGTGTGGGAAGAAAAAAAACAGCAATTGAGGTTGCAAAGGCACTGAATTGCCGAAATAAAGAACAGATTGAGCCCTGTGATGAATGTCCATCCTGCAGGAAGATTGATAAAAATATTCATCCGGACGTGCATTTAATAGATTTTGCCTGGCAGGCAGGATTGTTAGAAGAAAAACCCGAGCAGCAGACACAGATTAAAATTGATGTAATAAGGGAGATACAAAGGGAAATCAGCCTTAAACGTTTTGAAGGAAATTATAAGGTTTTTATAATTGACCAGGCAGAGAAAATGTCTCAGAGTGCAATGAATTGCTTATTGAAAACACTTGAAGAGCCACCGGAAAATTCTCTATTGATATTAGTTACAACTTCTCAGGATATGCTAACTCAAACAATTATCTCCAGGTGCCAGATTATAAAATTTAATCGTTTAATGGACAGCATTATCCATAAGATTTTAACTGAAAAATTTAATCTTTCAACCAATCTGGATAGAATTACAAAGTTTGCTAATGGGTCAGTTGCTAAAGCATCGTCTGAAGATTTTATAGAAAAAACAGAATTTGTAAATGAACTATGGAGCGGGCTCAAAAGCAAAGAAGATGATACTATAAACCTGCTTGAATTATCCAAGAAAATTTCACATGATTCTGAACAGACAAAGGAATTTATTAATAACCTGCTGATTTTGATAGAACAGGATTTAGTTAATGAATCCAGATTTTCCAAAGTTGCTGAGTTCATTTTATCCTGTAAACGCGCCTTGAGATATAATGTTAATCTCAATCTATTAACAGACGTCTTATTACTAAAGACACAGGAGATAATATGCCGATAGTTGTTGATTTGCTCGTTCGTAAAAAAGAAACAGAAATACTTGGAGATGCGGGCAGGCTGGACCTGTCAGTAGGTGACCGCGTCCTTGTTGATATTGAGCAGGGACTGGAAATCGGGTTGGTTAACAGTAAGGAAAGGCTTATTGAAAAAAAGAAGGGCGAAATATATAAAATTGTCCGTAAACTTACAGAAGAGGATTTACCGAGAATTGAAGAGAATAAGAAAAAAGGTATGGAAGCAACAAAAACTGTTTTACAAAAGATTGAAGACTGTGAACTTGATATGAAACTCACATATACAGAGTATAATTTTGACAGGACAAAATTGTTTATTTACTACACATCCGATACCAGAGTGGATTTTCGTCAGTTAATAAAGGATTTAGGACATGTATTGAAGACTAAAATACAGATGGTCCAGATTGGTGTCCGTGATGAAACAAAAATGTTAGGGGGTATTGGTCCGTGTGGCAGAGTCCTTTGCTGTAAGAGTTTTTTGAAAAATTTTGTTTCAGTATCCGTTGAATCCGCTAAACAGCAGGATGTTTCATTCAATATTGCGAAATTGTCGGGGCTATGCGGCAGACTTATGTGCTGTTTATCTTATGAATCCGATTTTTATAATGAACAGTTTAAAAAATTACCCCGTATAGGAAGTAAAGTCCACACCCCTGAAGGACCGGGCTCGGTTTTATCCGTTAACTGTATAAAAGAAGAAGTTACGGTTGAACTCGGCGATAAACAGGTACGGAAATTCCCGTTCAGTAAAATATCAAGTTCACTTCTGGAAATAATTAAAGAAAAGGCATCTCTGAAAAAGAAAAGATGAAAGATAATACAGACAAATACCCTTTCTTTTATTTCTTCCAGTAATTTCTCCTCTTTTTCTCTCAAAGGAATAAAATTTTGTTGCCAAAATAATTTATCTATTGACAAGACTGTTATATTATGTTATAATAAGATAGCGGAGGTGGTAAAGATGACAAAATTAATGGCTGTTAGAATGCCTGAAAATCTTATTAAAGAATTAAAAACTATTCGCAAAACACACGGGACTGTAATATCTCATTTCATTACTGAAGCAGTTACCGAAAGAATCAGAGAGATGAAAGAAAATGAGGAAGATATTGCTGTTATAGAGTCTAGGAAGAATGAACCATCAATTAGTGAAGCGGAATGGAATAAACACTTAAAACATAAAGGGATAAATGTATAATCTTATTGTAAAGAAAAGCGTTAAAAAAGATATTGAAGATATCAACAGAGATGACCTTCAGCGGATTGCTGACAATATCAGGGTTCTTAAATTTAATCCATTACCGCCGGGAGTAAAGAAAATCAAAAAAGGTAAAGAATTTTACTACAGGCTAAGACAGGGGAATTTCAGAATTGGATATAGATTTGATTCAACAGAGAAACTTATTGAAATCATTTACGTAAGACGAAGGAGTGAAAGAACTTATTTGTAATAATATAGAACAAAGGGGAACAAAAAAATATTTTTTCAAAATACTGAAAGGTTGGTCTCAGGAAGGATAAAGAAATTTTATCCAGGATTCTTAAAATCAATTGAAAAAATATAAGGTGAATTAGAGAATACCTTCTTCCAGCCCTGAACGAAAACAGGAATCTGTTTAAGACAGTTTATTATCTTGAGAATCCATATACCTATGTCCTGAAAATGTTAGATAAATGAAAAAATTCTATGTTACGACACCGATTTATTATGTAAATGACTCGCCCCATATAGGTTATACTTATACCACAGTTGCTGCTGATGTCCTGGCACGGTGGAACAGGTTTATTGGCAGCCCGACTTTTTTCCTTACCGGGACCGACGAACATGGTGCAAAGATTCTTGAGTCTGCGAAAAAGATGAACAGAGAACCGAAAGAGCACTGTGATGCTATAGCAGGAGAATTTAAATCAGCCTGGAAGAAAATGAATATCTCTAATGATGACTTTATTCGTACTACCGATACGAGACACGAGCAGACGGTAAGGGAATTCCTCAACAAACTTTACACAGACAAAAAAATTTATAAAGCAAAATATAACGGGTTATACTGTGTCCAGTGCGAGAGGTTTCTCGTAGATACGGAACTTGAGGGTGGACTTTGCCCTGACCATAAAACCAGACCCGTTGAACAATCCGAGGAAAACTATTTTTTTAAGTTGAGTGATTACAGGAAAAAGTTAATTGACATTATTTCAGACGGGTCAATGGGGATTTTGCCGGAAGGAAGAAAGAAGGAAATTTTAGGTAAACTTAAGTTAGGTCTTGAAGATATAAGTATTTCACGGGCAAACCTGCCCTGGGCTATACCATTGCCGTTTGATGAAGCCCAGACGACTTATGTGTGGATAGATGCACTTATAAATTATATTTCGGGCTGTCCCCAAAATTTCTGGCCGGCAAACGTTCATTTGATTGGTAAGGACATACTCTGGTTTCATTCAGTTATATGGCCCGCATTGCTTTTAGCGGTCGGGTTACCCTTACCTGAAAAAATATATGCACACGGCTTTTTTACTGTCAATGGTCAGAAGATGTCAAAGACAATCGGCAACGTTATAAGAGTTGAGGAATTGACGGATAAATTCGGTGTTGATGCAACCAGGTATTTATTGCTTTCGGCATTTCCATTCGGCACTGACGGTGACTTTTCAATGGATGGTTTGAAAGAAAAATACAACAGTGATTTGGCCAACAATATCGGCAATCTTGTTTCGCGTGTTGTAACGATGGTAGAAAAATACACAGAGGGCAGGATACCGGAGGGCCAGAAAAGCAAAAAATTATGGAATGAACTTTTACTGATTAAGGAACATTATGAAAATCTGGATTTTAATAAAATTCTGGATACTATTTTGAAAACAGTTGACTCGGTCAATAGATATATTGACAGTTCAGCACCGTGGAAATTGGCGAAAGAAAAAAATAGTAAACTAAATGATGTGCTGTCCAATCTGTGTGAGACCCTCTGGGTTCTGGCTCATTACCTTTACCCGATTATGCCGCAGACAGCACAGCGTATCTGGGAACAACTCGGTCAGGCCGGAAAGATAGAATCAAGTAACTTCCTTCTGGATAATAAAATTGTATTTACCAAAGTAGGTTCCGTAGGAACCGAAGTAGGTTCCGTAGGAAAAGAAGAAATAAAAATTACCCGACCAAAAATCCCTTTATTTCCCCGCCTCACCTGACTTTTTTAAAACACTTTTTTAAAACCCCATTGACAAAATTACTATATTGTAGTATAATAGTATTGGGAGGTGATTAATTATGATTGCGGGTGTATGTAAAGTTGCAAGACATTATCAAATTGTGGTGCCGAAGCATATTCGTAACATTATCGGATTGAAAATCGGTGATTTAATTAATTTCAAATTAAAAAACGACGGCGAAATTACCATGGTTCCTGTAGAAGTAAAGAAAAAAGAACAACATTTCTTTTTTACAGCAAAATGGCAGAAGATGATTAAAAAGTCAGAAAATGAGTTGAAAAAAGGTATGTACAAAACATACC
Source organism: Elusimicrobia bacterium CG1_02_37_114 (assembly GCA_001871125.1). Classification (GTDB taxonomy): domain Bacteria; phylum Elusimicrobiota; class Endomicrobiia; order CG1-02-37-114; family CG1-02-37-114; genus CG1-02-37-114. The sequence goes on along the minus strand of MNXB01000085.1, from coordinate 1,717 downwards.
ATCGTAGTAAAGAGTTATCCGTAGAGAAAATGGTATAGCAAAACTTGTTGGTATCGGAAAACACGAAGATATATTTTAATAAATAAAAAACACTTGACAAGACCCTTTTTTTATGTTATTTAATTAGTGTAAACAAAAAGTTACAAGCCCCCTCAATCCCCCTTTAGCCGAAAGTAGGTTCCTTATGAACCGAAGTAGGTTCCGTAGGAAAAGAAGAAACGAAAATCACTGCACTTAAAAACCCTTTATTCCCTCGCCTTATGTAGAAACACTTTTACCTCTTTGTTTCTTTTTTACAGCAGCCAATCTTTTTATGTCTTTTTCGTATTTATCTACGTTATTTTTGTCTTTATAATATTGTCTTAACTTTATTAAATCATCAGTAGAGATAAAAGAAACATTAGAATTAAGAAATTTACCACTTACCCTGTTTTTATAGGCGTCCTCATAACTAATATCCGCTTGATTGCAAAATATGTCAATACGTCTCGGGGCCCTGCCTATATAATAAATTTCATCTTTTACTATTAAATCCCGCGGTTCTACCGTAGCTCCTAAAAATTCTTTTATTGCTGCTGCAGTCTTTTTAGCGTTTTCAAGATCGTCCTTAATCCAAAAATCAATATCTTTTGTTACCCTGGCGATCTTGGTATGCTTGATAACAGCGTAAGCACCTATTATTAAATAATCTACACTTTGTTTATTCAGACAATCAATAAATTCCTGATACTCGCTTTCAGCCGACTTTTCTTTTTCCATAAATATTTTTCTCCATGGGTGGTACTTTACCATACAACATTGTCTCTGCTTCTTTTCTTATTACATTTAAAATCTTAAGGGTGGTTTTAAAAGATTTTTCTGTGTTAAGAGTATCTTTTTCTGCATAAACCATCTTTCCCATTTCAAACTTTCTGCCTTTATAAATCCCTCTCTGCAATAATCTCATAATTGCTCCATTAATCTATTTTATGTTTCTTTAAAAATTCCATTATATTGTATGTTTGTATTTTATTAGGTTTTCTTTTGCCTCGTTCCCATTCGTTTATTGTCGTGTAATGGACACCCACTATTTCACCGAGTTTTCTTTGTGATAGTTTGTTTTTTAGTCTGTAACTCTCTAATCCTTTAATTAGTTTCATTTTGTCTTTATTAGTATATATTAGCATATTATCTGCTTTTTGTCAAGGGTTAGCTAATGGCGAAAAAACCTTGACATAAATATAAAAAATGAAATTCTTAGAGTGCGCTTAAACGGGCAAGGAAATTAAAAAAAATACATATTGGGGATTGTGGTCTGGCGGTAGGATTATTAAAGTAAGGTAAATACGGATCTAAAGTATGTCCTAAAAACCAAATAAAACGAAAAACAAAAAAACTCTATAGTTGATTTTTGATTTAAAGATATGGTAACTATTCACTGAACCGTGTTTAAGGCAAAAAAACGCATTTATTGACCCCGATTTATCGGGGTTTTTTATTTTTTTGGCAGATGAATAACCTGACGCTTCGGCCTTTGTTAGGTATCATCCAGCACTTCTGTCTCAGGAATTTTTAACTTCTGTTTAATCTCTTCTGATAATTTATGTGGCAAAAATAAGTCTATTTCGTTTTCGTCATGAGCAGAGTTTCTTTTGGTACATTCTTCAAAATAGTAAATAAGATAAGATCTTGGAGAAATTCTGTGAAGTAGACAAGTTTGTATTATGGAATGCATTGC
>MNXB01000028.1 GCA_001871125.1 Elusimicrobia bacterium CG1_02_37_114 | reverse complement strand
TAACGCCACCTTGTTTTGCTTGATAGACTCAAGGACTTTGTCCGACAGCGGTTCGGGAGCGGATTCCCCCGCTTCAACTACATCCCAGTTAATCTTTACGCCAGTAGAAGCAACAACTTTTTGGACAACTTCTGTTATTTCCGGTCCTGTCCCGTCACCCGGTATGAGTGTAATTGTATAAGTTTTTGCCATAGCAACTCCCCCCTGTCATTCCGAGTCCCGATAGAATCGGGACGAAGAATCTAATTCCCCTTTTTCATCCTATTGAAATAAATGGTCCCTGTCACCATTCACACTTTATTATACATTACCATTTTACAATACCTGCTTGACAAATTATACTTGATATGCTATATATATTATGTAGCCGAAAGGTTACACTGACTTTAAAGCTTGGGGGCACTTAATAGGTGTCCCTTTTGCTTTTTATGAGCGTAGTTCCTTTTTCCAGCAAACAAATTCTTTTATTTTTTTCACATCAAAAATAAATAATCCTTTACTTCTCAAATCATTCAACTCTGAAGAAACAACTCTTGCAGTTGCAAAGAGAATTACCTTTTTCTTTCTATCAAGTAATTCTGAAACTGGATCATGAAAATCACTATCTCCACTCCATAATACAAAACAATCCGATTCATTCCTTTCTAATGCTAAAATCATATCACTGCCTATTTCAACGTCAAAATTACATTTTTTATCTTTTATAACAAATATACCTTGTTTATTTAAGTCCCTGAATTTTTTATTAAGAAATTCAATTGTGGCTATATCATATTTTTCTAACAATGTATTTCTTATAAAATTTTTCAGTAATGCGGTGGATTGCATGTCTATACTACTTGCATCTATCGGTAATGTAATAATTTTTACAGGTTTTGTCCTGAGTTGATACTTTAGTTCTTTAATTTTTTGAATAAGGGTTTCAGAATTGCTGTCACCTATCAATGTCCCATAATAAAAATTGATAGCATTAATATTATCAAATGAATTCAGAAAGTGTTTTAATCTTTCTAAATCTATATGCCACCCAAGCCTTTCTGCCCAAGGTCTTACATTAGCGTAATCAATAAATACATTAACTTTACCGCGGAGTAATGATTCAATCTGTTGAATAACTTCATGTTTATTAGCGGCTATCTGTTTTAATAATTCATTTTTTGGTTTAAACATTTTTTACATCCATAAATTATATCAATTTGATACGTAAATCTTTTATACCCTATTTCTAAACCAACCTGTTTAATATCTGATTCTGTGATTATTTTCGTTTTTCAATGCTAACTACTAATAGTGCGACCATGATAAAATACAAGACAGATTTACGAGACAATGTCTCGTAATTAGAACCGTCCCCATTCTTCTACAACCAGTTTACCCGATAATTCTAAATAAAGTTTTTCCTGCTGTCTTACCATATAGTCAATATCAAAAGTTTCATCAATAATCTTTTCGCCCGCTTTCCCTAATTGTTTAATCCACTCGGGTTTTTGTAACAAAAACGATATCTTTTCAACAGCTGTTTTTACATCTTTCGGTGTTATTAAATAACCCGTTAAACTATCCTTCACTATTTCCCTGACACCGTCAACGGCATACGCTACAACGGGTTTTCCGGAAACCATCGCTTCAACAACTGCCCTCGGCAGTCCTTCCCATAGAGACGTCATAACAAAAATGTCTGTCCTCGCTAAAATTTCAGGTATGTCTTTTCTCCAGCCTAACAATATAACTTTTTCCGTAAGTTTTGAATTTTTAATCTCTGATTCTAAAATCTTATGCTGTTCACCATCACCAATTACCAGAAATTTCAAAGATTTCAATTCCGGAATTGTTGAAGATTGTTCTGCCAGAATACGAGCTATTTTAATGAAATCAATAATATTTTTCTGCGGCTTGAAAGGGCCTATTGTCGTTATAATACGCTCATTGTCCTTTATCCCGAGTTCATCCCGCAGGTTTTCTGAAACGGGGACATTCTGGTATCGTGAAGTTTTTATACCACTGCGTATAAGAATATATTTATTTTCTTCACCTATCTCATATCCGGAGGCGGTAGTTGTGTTATCCCGGGATACAAAAATAAACTTGTCTGTAATTTTTCCAGCAATTTTTTCTGAGAACACAAAAGTCTTTTTGACTGACGGTTTCTGGTAATCATTAAAACCAAACCCGTGAAAGGTATGAATAATTTTTATCTGCGGCTGGACATCACATATCTTGTTTGTCAACCATGCTGCCAGCCGACCCAATACACCTGCTTTTGATGAGTGCGTATGGACCATATCGGGTTTTTCAATAAACAGAATACGCAGGATTTCCAGGAATGCAATAAAATCATAAACAGGTTTTATTTCTCTGATAAGATGCGGGACAAAATAGACCTTTACTGGAAGTCTTTTTGCCTCTTCGTCTAAAATTCCCCCCGCACCGCATATCAATACAGGCTCAAAAAAAGTTCTGTCCAGGTGTTCTATGGTATATAATGTATTTTGCTGGGCTCCGCCTAATTCAAGCATGGTAATTATGTGTGCTATTTTAACTTTTTTCATTTCACCAAACCATTAAGGCTTTCTGCCGTTTTTTTACCGTCAAGTATTGACTCTTCCATATATGAATACTTCCAGGCTCCGTATCTGCCGATAGAATACGCCCCGTTTTCCGACAGGTATTTCTCAATTACCTTCAGTGCGGAGGTTCTGTTTTTGTCATAAATGACATAGGCGTATTTAATGGGCAATAGCTTTATTACAGGGATATTGTCAGACCTGTTGAGAATTTTGCTTTTGTATAATCCGTCTAAAACCTTTTTTACAGTATCCTCGGGATGAGGCTTGTTATCGGGCCTGTGAGAAACTTCCAGATACATTGAACTACAACCTTCCGGGACGGTATGTTTTGAAAAATTATTATAAAATCCTGCCCTGTAAAAAATAAATTTTTTCTCCGGGAAATATATCCAGTGTTTATCTGAAATATCCGCTTTTTTAATTCCTAAATTGATACACAGGACAGAATTCCACATTAATTTATTTCTCGCTCTGGCAACATCAGCCGGTATATCTTTTATTAGACTTAATAATTCAGGCAGTGGTATTGTTGAAACGATATGTTTAAATGAACTTTTTGAATTATCCGAAAAACTTATTTCCTTTTTTTGCAAGTCGATTTTTACGGGTTTTGTATTTAATTTTATATTATTAATTTTTTTAGTTATTGCATCTATCAGGGATTGGATTCCTCCCAGCACGGGATAATAAAAATGGACGTTGTATCCATAAGATTTGCTCTGTGGCTCTGAGGCACCTTTTATTATCTCGTCCATCTTTATCTGTGGAACAAAGGGAGTAATCCAGTCTATGGTCAATTTTTTAAGAGAGGTATTCCACATCTTTCTGTTATACGGAAACATAAAATATTTTCCAATCCCTTCACCTAATGCAGTCAATACCCAGTCATGAAACGAAATTTTATCTTTATCTATATTAATGTCTCTCCTGGATTTGAATTTTTCAACACATTCTTTTTTCATCTTGTCTGGCAGGTAATACAGATTTGCCTGGAATGGGAACGGGACATAAGTTTCGTGAGTGTATATCCATGAATTGCGCTGAATCTTTCTTATGTTTTCTCCCAACAAACCAAAAACCAGGTTTTCGGCATACCCATCCCGCAGGTGCAGGGAATGCCCTGTATAATCAAATATAAAACCATTTTTGTCGGAGATGGACCCGCATAACCCTCCTGGTCTGTTTTCTCTCTCTACAATCAGGTAATCCTTCTTTAAATGAAGTGCGCAGGACAGACCTGTAAGCCCTGCTCCAAGGATTATTATTTCTCTACTGTCCATAATTTATTTATAGGAACTTGGAAGTAGCGTCCCGATTTATCGGGACGATTTAATTTATTCAACTTTTATCTTAGCAAGTTCATATGTAATTATAAACGCCAGAACCAAGAGTAGCAAATAAATCACTCCTGCAATAAGTATATCCACCCTCGTGATTAATAAAGCACAAAAAGAAAGAAATAAACTTACTATATAACAAACGACTATTATCTTCTTCCGTGAATAACCAATTTTCTCAAGCCTTAATGCAAAATGGTCTTTACTGCCAAGAAAGGGGGATTTCCCCTTTTTCCAGCGAAAGTATATTACAAGTAAAGTATCGTACATCGGTATAGCAAGAATTAACAGGGGTGCGAAAAGTCCTAATGTATTGACCTCCGTATATTTTACACCCAAAGAAACAGACGCTAATATAAAACCAATAAATAAGGCGCCTGTGTCACCCATAAAAATTTTTAGTTTATTTCCGAGGTTATACGGCAAAAACCCAAGACAGGCACCAACCAGTGCAATACTCACAAAGTTTACATATATTTCTTCCTCTGCGGGTATACCTATCAGGAAAAACCCTAAGGCACAAACAAGAGCAATACCGCCTGACAAACCATCCATTATGTCAATTATATTAAAGGCATTCGTTATCCCTATAACCCATATAACAGTCATTACTATAGCAAACCACTCCGGCTGAATGAATTTAATTCTTATGCCATATGAAAGCAATAAAACCGCAGCAATTGCCTGGACAAGAAACTTAAATTTAAAATGCAAACCTTTATGTTTTATATCGTCAAAAATCCCGAGCAGAAGCATAACAAAACTCCCCAGTAATATACCCCTTAAGGACCTCAGTGTTCCTGTAGGAAAAGAAGTAAATAATCTAATGACAACAATGCTCACCCAGAAAGCACTTGCTATTGCTATGCCGCCTAAATAAGGCGTGGGGGTCTTATGCGTTTTTATGTCCGTATAGGGTACGTCAAGTATCCTGAACATTAAAGCAAATTTCCTGACCAACGGTGTCAAGACAACAGATATAACGAATGCTACCAGGAAACAGATTATGAAAATGGAAATCATTGAAATTACTCCTTTACAATAATGTATATTATCAAGAAAAAAGACTGCATTTTGTTAAACCAAATTTATGCAAAAATAGTTTTGCTATAGTGAGTAATGTTTCAATACCGTATTTTATGCTTCTTATAAAATTTATTGACGACGCTTCTTCAAAATATTTTGCCGGCACAGGTATATCTCCTATTCTAAAACCAAAATATGCACACTGAATCAAGAATTGCTGGTCAAATACAAAATCATCAGAATTATTTCGCCACGGAATGGTTTGAAGGACTTTTTTTGAATATGCCCTGAGTCCTGAATGCCACTCACCTAAGTTCTGTCCTAAAATCAGGTTTTCAAATATTGTAAGGAATCTATTCGCAAAATATTTATACAACGGCATTCCTCCGGATATTGCTTCTTTACGTGTCCTTATACGATTACCTAACATAACATCGCATATTCCATCCTTTATGAAAGAGACCAATGATGGTATTACCCGGGCATCATATTGATAATCTGGATGCAACATAATAATAATATCAGCATCGTTTTTCAGCGCCTCGGTATAACATGTTTTTTGATTTCCGCCATATCCTGTATTTTTTTCATGGACAATTACCTTCAAACCTAAATTTCTCGTCACTTCCACAGTTCTGTCTTTTGAGCAGTCATCAACTAAAATAATATCGTCAACAAACTCCCTGGGTATGTCCTGGACAGTTTTTTCAATGGTCTTCTCGGCATTATATGCCGGCATTACAACAACAGTTTTAAATTTTTTATTCATAAACTTATCACTTTACTGCTGCTCACTCCTTTTATTGCATTCCGTGTATCAAAAACAAGTTTTGCTTTACTGACAATATCATTGAAATTGTATATTTTATGCGGCGATACAACAAGCACACAATCATACCGACTGATATTTTTCAGCGAGACTGATGAAAGTATCTTTCCATTAACACTAACCTTACTAACATACGGGTCATTGAAATATACTTTTGTTCCTCTCGCAAGGAGCAACTTTAGTATATCTAATGCCGGTGATTCCCTCATATCAGAAACATTCGCCTTATACGTAACACCGAGCACCAATATTTTACTATTTTTAAGTGATTTTGATTTCTTTTTCAACAATGAACGCATTTTTTCTATAACGAATTCCGGCATTCTGGAATTTATCTCGGTTGCCAGGTCAATGAATTTTGAACGGAAATTTAACTTTCTCATTTTCCAGGATAAATAATGTGGGTCCACCGGTATGCAGTGCCCTCCCAAACCCGGACCGGGGTAAAACGGCATAAAACCAAAAGGTTTAGTTGCAGCTCCATCTATTACTTCCCATACATTGAGATTAAGTCTGTTGCACATCAGTGCAACCTCATTTACCAGTGCTATGTTTACCATACGAAAAGTATTCTCAAGCAGTTTTACCATTTCAGCAATTTCAGGTGATGAGACAGGAACAACTTTTTCAACTATTCTGCTATAAACCGACTCTGCAAATCTATTACATTTATCTGTCATACCGCCAACAATTTTAGGCGTATTTCTGACTTTATACACTTTATTTGCAGGGTCAACTCTTTCAGGCGAGAATGCTAAATAAAAATCTTTTCCTACTCTAAGACCTTTTCTCTCCAGAGCAGGCAATACAACTTCCCTGGTTGTACCCGGATAAGTGGTGCTTTCTAATATTACAAGCTGACCTTTTCTTAAATATTTTGAAATCATATTCGTTGCTTTTATGATGTAGGAAATATCCGGAATCATGGTTTTTCGTAAGGGTGTCGGCACACATATTATGATTACATCAACTTCTTTTAATACAGAATAATCGTCTGTCGCTATAATCCTTTTTCTCAGACTCAAATGTTTGAATTCCTTACTGTCTATGTCTCTTATGTAATTTCTTCCGGAATTAACATTTTTAATTCTTTCCCTGTCAGTATCAATTCCAAAAACCCGAAATCCCTTTTTAGCAAATTCAACTGCTAAAGGGAGTCCCACATATCCTAATCCAATGATACAGATTTTAGCACTTCGGTTTTTAATTTTTTTATCTAACATTTTTTCATCTCCCGATAAAGTCTCTCGGTCTGTTCAACCATTTTTTCTATACTGAAATATTTTTTAACCTTTTCTTTTGCTCTTATTCCCATTTGTATAGATTCTCGTTCATTTTTTAATGCCTGCAACACCGCATCAGCAAGTGCCACGGGATTGCCGGGCTTAACAAGGATTCCGTCAACCTGATTTTCTATCAATTCCGGCACACCGCCTAC
>MNXB01000013.1 GCA_001871125.1 Elusimicrobia bacterium CG1_02_37_114 | reverse complement strand
TGGAATAAGGCTTCTAGTGCAAGTTCTTCTACAGCCTGGGGAAGTTGGTTGTCTGCTAAAAATCCTGTTTTACGAGATATTCATGAATATATATTAATTTTTTCTAAGGATTCTTTTACACGAGAGTTTAACCAAAAAAGGAATACTATAAAAAAAGAAGAATTTTTAGAATGGACCAAAAGTGTATGGACATTTCCTGCCGTATCTGCAAAAAGCATTGGACATCCTGCACCATTTCCAGAAGAATTACCTCATAGATTTATTCAGTTATATAGTTTTAAAGATGATGTTATTTTAGATCCTTTCTGTGGAAGCGGTACAACTTGTTTATCAGCATTGAAGGATGGAAGACATTATGTTGGCTACGATAATAAACCGGAATATGTTGAATTAGCAAACCGAAGAATAAACAACTATTTAAATAGCAAAATACATCTTTGTTTTGAACAGAAAGAACTTCTTGTTCGTGAAAAAACAAAAAAATATAAAGGAAAGCGATAGCGCCGACATCAAGGGTGCGGGGTAATCTATGCGCTGGAAAATATTCATACCATCAGTTGTTATTATTGCTCTTATATTTGTGTTCTGCCAGTTTTTCCTCAGCCCTATTGTAAAAAATATCGTAATATCAATCGGACAAATGTGTTTTTCTGCAAAAGTGGAGATAGACGATTTGAAATTGAACGTCCCTAAGATGTCTATAAAGATTGCACACCTGCGGGTTGCAAGTAAGAATAACCCCTGGAAGAATTTAGTTGAGATAGGGCAAATCAGTTTCAGAATGAGGTTTTTACCGATATTGTCCAAAAAGATTGTCATTGACGAGATGTCTCTGTCTAACCTGATGTGGGGGACCCAAAGGAAAACCTCAGGTGCTTTACCAGAAAAGAAAGTTAAAAAAATTGAAAAGGTTAAATCAAAGGAAGATAAAAACAGCATAACTTCCAGGTTTCTCTCGGGGATAAAAGAAAAAACTGAATCGGGATTAAAAACTTTACCACTTGCCAAAGACATAGAATCCACCAAAAAAGAAATTGCCTCCCTGGATATAAAAAAGATAGTGGGAGAAACTGATATTCAGACGACAAAAGTGATAGAACAAATGCAAAAGGACTACAATGGAAAGTATGAAAATTATGAAAACCAGATACAACAGATGAATATAAATCAGCAGATAAAGGAGGCCGGTGAAATAGCAGATAAAATTTCGTCCCTTAAACTCCAGAGTATGGAATCCGCCCAGAAAGCACAACAGGAACTGCCGGGACTGAATGAGAAAAGAGTGCAATTAGAAGAGACCGTCAATAACCTCAACGTTTTGCAGAATTCTATCAGGACGGATTTTGCAGAGCAGCAAAAAGTGATAAACGAGCTGGAGGAGGTATTTAAAAAGGATTATGAAGGAGTGCTTTCAAGAATAAAATTACCCGAATTAAAAAAAGGTAGTGCTGCCGAGGTAATTTTCGGACGGGCCTGGCTGAATAGAGTGGATAATGTAATGAATTACATTCACCTGGCAAGAAAGTATATGCCACCCACCAAGAAAGCTGCGAAAAAAACCGAATTTCCCCGTTCAAAAGGGACAGACGTGGTATTTCACAAGAAAAATGTTCTCCCCGGGTTACTGATAGAGAAGATATATGTTTCAGGAACTACCGGTGGCGAGGGAAAGGATAATAGCAGAGCGGTATCAGTTGAAGGCGAAGTGCGTGAAATAAGTTCTGACCAGAAAGTTCGCAACCTACCTGCGACTATAAATATAAACGGTAAAAAATTAGATAAGTCCTATTTGCTGAAATGCAGGTTTGACAGAACACAGGAAATACCGGAAGACATAATCTCTCTGGAAATAAAGAATCTTGATGTGAGTGAATTTGACATAACAGGTGTCGGATACCTGCCAAAAATTGAAAAGGGCAGTTTACAATTTAACTTCTATTTTACCTTAAAAGATGACTATGTTGATTCTAAAATGAATTTGAATATGACTAAAATAAAGTTTGCCTCGCAGATCGCTTCACAGAAGGAAAGCAGCGCTTCAAATGAAATCATTGAAAAAATAGTCCAGGATTTAAAGAATATCACGTTGGATGCAAGGTTATACGGTAAAACGGATGAACTCAAGACAGAAATTGATTCAAACATAGACGACGTGATACTTAACAGGTTAAGGGCAATGTATGGCGAAAAAATCAGCGAGGTTCAGAAACAAATCAAATCTGAACTGGAAAAAATGACAGGTGAAAAAAGACAAAAATTTATTGATGAATATTCCTCAAAAAAAGAAAATATAACAAAATTAGTCAGTACACAGCGTAGTGCTCTTGAGAGTCAAAGGGAGAATGTTAATAAAAACATTGACGACCTGAAACTACGGATTGATGGTTTTATTGAACAGGAAAAAAAGAAAAAAGAAGAGAAAATAAAAGAAGAAGTTGCTCCCAGGATAGAAAAGTTGCTGGACAAGAATAAACTCCCCAAACTCCCATAATTGACCCGAATTCGGGTCACACTAAAAAAAATGAAGGAAAAAATCTATTTAGATGCAAGTGTTCCCAGTGCTTATTTTGACGATCGTGAAAAAAATCGACAAAAAATAACTCAAAAATGGTGGAAAGAAGTCCTGTTCAATAAATATGAGGTATACATTTCAGAAGTAGTAGAATCTGAGTTGGGAGATACAAAAGATATAAAGAGACGACAAGAATTATTAGAATTAGTGGAAGACATAAAGAGTTTGGAACTCACTCAAGAAGCAGAAAACTTAGCCCGAGTTTATATAGACAATGAAGTAATACCAGAGGAATACCCTGATGATGCTGTGCATTTAGCTATAGCGACACTTAATGGAATAGAGTTAGTGGTCAGTTGGAATTTTGTTCATCTAGTAAATCATGAGACTAAAAGGAAAGTAAAGGCAATAAACTTATTACAAGGATATAGAGAAATTGAAATAGAAAGCCCGTTAGAATTGGGTGGAGGGGAATATGTCTAAATTGAAAGAAAAAGTAAATCCAGCACTAGAATTTAAGAGCGATCCAATGATGAGAGAGATACATGAGAACATGCTTAAAAGTTATGAAGCAACTAAGAATATGAGTGCAGAAGAAAGAATAAATCTAATTAAAGAGAAAGCTACGAAATTTAGAAATCAACAAAAGAAAAGTATATAGACGCTACAGAATTGAGAGAGAATGTTTACAGGAATAATTGAAGATTTAGGAATTGTACAGAATACCGGCAGGGCACAACTAAATATAAAGACAAACCTGCCCGGTATAAAAGTCAGTGATAGTTTAGCCGTAAACGGCGCCTGTCTTACGGTTGCTGACTGTTCAAAATTGAATAATATCTTTTCACTGTTGACTTTTGACATATCTTCAGAGACGCTTAACCGTACAAATTTAGGTAACCTCAGGAAAAACGAAAGAGTTAATCTTGAAAGAGCTATGACTCCATCTGACAGGTTAGGCGGGCATATTGTTACAGGGCATATTGAATGTACCGGGAAGATTTTATCAATTAAAACTGATGGGAAAAACAAAATTTATTCTTTTTCTGCTCCCGGGGAAATTATAAGATATGTTGTTACTAAAGGGTCAATCGCTCTGGACGGAGTCAGTCTTACTGTTGTTGATATGAGACACAATGGGAGATCACCCGTATCTGCCGGGGAATTTTCAGTTTCAGTAGTTCCTCTTACATTTAAGAACACCACGCTGGGATTTAAAAAATCCGGTGATGTTGTAAATATTGAACCTGACATAATGGCAAAATATGCGGAAAAAGCCGAGAAGGATAGGTCAAAAGAGCAGGAGAAAAGAGAAATAACAACTGATTTTTTAAGGAATAACGGATTTTTATGGTAAAATTTGCAACCGTAGAAGAAGTGTTAAGAGATATTAAAAAGGGTAAAATGATAATTGTTGTGGATGACCCTGGCCGGGAAAATGAAGGTGACGTCGTAATAGCAGCACAAAAGGTGACTCCTGAAAAAATTAATTTTATGGCAAAATACGGCCGTGGATTGATATGTTTAGCTATTGAAGGTAGACAGCTGGATAGATTAAAAATAGGTTCAATGGTGAAAAATGGTGTTGAAGTGCGAGAAGCCGCATTTACTGTTTCTGTCGATGCAGGACATGGTATAACGACAGGTATTTCAGCTCAGGACCGCGCCCGCACTATAAAGACAATGATAAACCTCAAATCTAAACCCGAAGATTTAATACGGCCAGGGCACATATTTCCATTGAGGTATCGTGAAGGAGGGGTGTTAATTCGCGCAGGACATACGGAGGGCTCAGTTGACCTGGCAAAACTTGCTAACCTTTACCCAGCAGGAGTGATTTGCGAGATAATGAACGAAGATGGGACTATGGCACGTTTGCCTCAACTTGAGTCCTTTGCCAGAAAACATAATTTGAAAATTATTACTATATCCCAGATTATTGAATACAGACGGAAGACAGAAAGACTTATAAAAAGAATATGTAACGTCAGCCTGCCGACAAAATATGGTAATTTTGAGTTGTATTTATATGAAGATACAATAAAAAAAGAACATCATATTGCAATTGTAAAAGGCAGTGTGGCAGGCAGGGAAAATGTTCTGGTGCGGGTTCATTCATCGTGCCTGACGGGAGATACTTTTCGTTCCTTGCGGTGTGACTGCGGTGAACAGCTTGAACAATCACTTGTAATGATAGAAAGGAAAGGTTGTGGCGTACTTCTATATATGCACCAGGAAGGTCGGGGGATTGGTTTAATTAACAAGATAAAAGCATATGGACTTCAGGAAAAAGGATATGATACAGTTGAGGCAAATGTCAAACTTGGTTTTAAACCTGATTTAAGAGATTATGGTATTGGCGCCCAGATACTTGTAGATTTAGGTCTCTCAACAATAAGACTTTTGACAAATAACCCCCGCAAGATTGCCGGATTGGAAGGCTATAAACTTAAAGTCACGGAACGGATTCCCGTTGTTGTCCAACCTGAGACAGAAATTGCCGAGAGGTATCTGAATACAAAGAGGAATAAACTGGGTCATCTAATTTAAGAAAAAAATGGGGACGCTTCTAATATTCCAAAGATTTTGTTGAAGTGTTGCCGAGAGGTCCCCTTGGGAAGACCTGACCCCAAACCAAAGGAGGAAACTTATGGTAAAGACATACCAGGGAAAGATGTTAGCAAAAGGCAAAAAGTTCGGGATTGTTGTATCAAGATTTAATGAATTCATTACGCACAAACTTTTAGACGGAGCAATTGATACACTCCTGCGGCATGACGCTGATGAGAAAGACATTGATGTGGCTTGGGTCCCGGGTTCATTTGAAATCCCGTTAATTGCAAAAAAACTTGCCAGGAGCAAAAGATATGATGCTGTAATATGTCTTTCGGCAATAATCCAGGGCGACACTCCTCATTATGAATACATTGCCAGCGAAGTAACTAAAGGAATTGCACTGACTTCCTTAGAAACAGAAGTCCCGGTAAGTTTTGGGGTCCTGACCACTGATAATCTTGAACAGGCTATAGAACGTGCCGGTACAAAGGCAGGAAATAAAGGTTCCCAGGCAGCAGAGTCAGCCATTGAAATGGCTAATTTGCTGACCGAACTCAAATAAAAATGGGTTTACGACGACAGTCTCGGGAAACAACATTAAAAATATTGTATCTAATGGATGTCGCCGGTTTAAACCCCGATGAGTCTTTTTCGGCAATAACAAGAGAAAATAAATTCAGTCAGGAATTTATAGATTTTGTAGAATTGCTTCTGGAAGGAACGATAAAGAACAAGACAGAGATTGATGAAATTATAACAAAGTATGTTGAAAATTGGGAACTTACAAGGCTGAGCATCGTTGATAGAAATATATTACGAATAGGAACGTTTGAACTTCTAAAAACTCCGGATACGCCGGTAAATGTGATAATAAACGAAGCCATTGAGATTGCCAAAAAGTATTCTACCAGTGATTCAGGTGGATTTGTAAACGGAGTATTAGACAAAATAAAAGGTGTCAGAAGTTGATGGACGTAGAGAAAATCACGGAAATAATAAAATTATTGCGCGTCAGCATAAATAACTACAGGATTTATCCTCCTGCAAGTCAACATATAGCAGGTATATTAAACCATCTTTATTCCACATTAACTGAATATCTTGAATCAAACAATTCACTTACCATAGGTGGAATTCAGCACAAAATGTTAATCAACGGTCAGGAAGTAAAGTCTTTAACAGATAGTTTTGTTTTGTCCGTATTAAGCAGCAGAGAAATAAATGGTGTTATATTCAAAAAGGGAATGGAATTAAATGAATTATCAATTTTTTTGGAATACCTGAGTACCCGTAAGGAAAAGGCGAAAGAAGATGTTAAAATTATTGATTTTCTTAAGAGTGAGGGAGTAAAAAATATAACCGTAAACCAGTTGAAGTATGTTGTGCTAAAAGGTAACGAGGAAATTGTCCAGAAAGCATCTTCACAGGTCAGTCATCTAAAAACTGACCCGGCAGAATTCATGACATCCTTGAGAGAAATTTATGATACAATTGACGAAATTAAAGATGCGGGGACAAAAAAAGACATGATTAAAGTCCTGTCAGAAAAAATTGCTTCACTTAAACCTGAAGAAATACGGTATTTTTTTGATAGACCATTGCCTTCAAAGATTGAAGAATCCGGTCTTAGAGAAACGGTCATCTCAAGTTTGCCCCAGGAGAAAATCAGGGAAATATTTAATGATATTCTTGTGTGGTATGAAGACATAAAGAAAAGTTCCTCGTCTGAATTTGATGCTGTGGAACACCTGGCTGACCTGAGAAGTTTTTTTGGAAAAATCCTGACTTCTCCTGCAGCAAAGAACATACCGTTCAGATTTTATGAAGAGTTACTGCGAGTCGGGGTGTTGGAAGCAACACCTGCCTGGGTTCGCAAGGAAGAGTCAACATTGATTTTCCAGGTAGACAAATTACTTGAGAAGGATAGTTCTGAATTGTTAGACCCGTCAGTAAGAGATAGTCTGCCTGGTATGGTAGAAAAATTATGCCAGTCAGAACTTACTGAAATGGCAGAGAAACTTACTAACAAGATGGTAGAAAATCTTAAACATCCTTCACTGAAGGTAAAAAGCGATACTATGAAGGTGCTCGTTCAGATTTCCGAGGTATTTGAAAAATTCAAAAAAGAAGGGATGTTTAAATCCCTGGAAAAATATTTTTTGGAAGCAGTTGAAAAAGAGAAGGA
>MNXB01000014.1 GCA_001871125.1 Elusimicrobia bacterium CG1_02_37_114 | reverse complement strand
ATATTTTATAATTTTATCTTTGGCTGATGAATAAGAAAGAACTTAGGAATCACATCAAAATTCTTGGAAGAAATTATACTATCGAAGATTTAAATGTTAAATCTAAGCAGATCTTTAAGAATGTAGAGAAAGAATTATGTTTCACAGAGTCTAAAGTTGTCATGCTTTTTTGGTCGATGGCTGATGAGGTAAATACACATGAGTTCATTCAAAAGTGGCATACTCAAAAAACCATACTTTTACCTGTAATTCAAAATGATATTCTTGAAATCAAAAAATTTACTGGAATAGAAAATATGTTTATGGAAAGCAGATTTGGCATATTTCAACCTGCTGGCGATACTTATGAAAACCTACATGAAATTGATTTAATAATAGTTCCTGGTCAAGCATTCGACTATCAAAAGAACCGCATTGGAAGAGGTAAAGGCTACTACGACAAACTATTAGAAAGAAATAATTTTACAAAAGCTGGAATATGTTTCGACTTTCAAATAGTCGATAAAGTGCCTACTGAGAATTTTGATATAAAAATGGATTTAGTAATTTCTGAAGAAGTTGTGATTAAATGAAAGCCCCAAAATTGCTAAATTATTACAAATCATCAAATCAATCTCAATCTTCTATAGCATCCAATATTAATTTTACAAATCTGTTATAGTCAAATTCGCCATGTTTAGAAAGTCCCATGCGCACTATTACCAAATGTTTTGAAGGTACAATATAAATTCTTTGACCATTGAAACCGTCACAGTAATAGATATCCTTTGGAGCATCAGGCAATTCTTTACCCGACTTATTTAACCAAAATTCCGCACCATATTCGCCGCCAGAATTTGGTGCTTCTTTTCTAGTAAAATCCACCCAGCCTTTTGGCAAAATTGTATCCTTTCCCCAAATTCCATTATTTAAATATAATAACCCAAAGCGTGCATAATCTCGTGGCGTAGCTTGAATATATGAAGATGCCACAAAAGTTCCAGAAGCATCAGTCTCCATGATAGCGCTTCTCATTCCAATTTTATTAAACAGAGCATTCCTTGGATAATTCCAATAAACTTGGTCATTATTTATTGTTCGCCGTATGATGAGTGAAATAATATTTGGAGAACCCGAAGAATAATACCAAACTGAATCTGGCGGATAAATGCTTGGACTTGAAATCGCATATTTCCCTACATCAGCTTTTTGGTACAACATAACTGTTGCATCAGAAATATCGCCATAGTCTTCGACCCATTTCAGCCCGCTCGACATATTTAATAGACTCCGTAAAGTGATATTTTTCCTTTTATCATTTCTCCACTCAGCCACAGCTGCTTTACTATTTATGTCCAACTTGCCAGATTTTACTAATGTTCCAACTAATGCACTGGTAATAGATTTTGCCATCGACCATCCTAAAATTCTACTGTCCTTATTAAATCCATCAGCATATTTTTCAAATAGCATTAAGGTGTCGTATAATACTATTACTGCCCTAGTTTTTCCTTGGTTAAATGCGGAATCTATTGCTGCGCTCAATTTCTTGATATTGACTTTTTTTACCACATTATTACGCAATTTATCACCATAAGGCCAATAAATATTGCTGGATTCAATCGGAATTGGTTTCACCAAAGATTTCATTGAGAGAGCATAATCTTCGCTTCCATCAGCAATTAAAGCACAACCCAAACCTTCTCTATATACAGCTTTTTGCTTTGCAAAACCCAAAAAACTTGTATAAACCGCCTTTTCAACAGTATCAATTCTTATTGAAGATAAAGGAATTAGTGAAAAATTAATATCATTTTCTTTAACACTTTTAAAATCACGATGATCAATAAATAAAGCTGAGGCAACCTCTTTGGCAGCATAACCTGTAAAAATTGGTGCTCTATCGATGAGATATTTAAAGCCAATGCCTACGCCAAGCACAACTATTACAACAATAATCCATAGAATCTTTTTCATAATAAATTGATTTAGTATAATACTCCCCAAAAATAGGACATAAAGTTAAATAAGTAAATAGTATTTTTAAAAATTTAAAATTATGTCAAAAACACGAAGAAAATTTAGTAAAGAATTTAAGGCTAAAGTTGTATTGGAGGCCTTAAAAGAGCGAGAAACGATAGAATCTTTAGCAAAGAAGTTTGAATTGCAGCCAGCGCAAATATCGCTATGGAAAAGTCAGGCCATGAGCAATTTCAGTGAATTATTCTCTCAGGAGAAGTCAACTGCCAAAGAGGAGACCGTAGATGTTCAGCAGCTTTATGCTCGAATAGGGAAGTTGGAAATACAGAATGATTTTCTAAAAAAAAAGCTAATGTGATGGGGCGTAAAGTTAGGATGAAAATGATTGAAAAAGGACATCCGAAACTCAGTATTAAGGAACAATGTGAGCTTTTGTCCATTCATAGAAGTGGTTTTTATTATCAACCAGCCCAAGAAAGCGCAATGAATTTAGAGATTATGCAGACACTTGATAAACTGTATTTTACAGTTCCGTTTTATGGTGTGTTGCGACTTAGAGAAGAGCTTCGCAAGCATGGTTTTGAGCTAAATCATAAGCGTATTCGCAGGTTGATGAAAATGATTAATTGGCGCACCATCTATAGAGAACCACGAACAACAGTAATTAATAAGGCGGATTACAAATATCCTTATTTACTACGCAATTTAAAGGTTGAGCGAGTGAATCAAGTTTGGGCAATGGATATTACATACATACCAATGAAAAGAGGATTTATGTATTTAACTGCCATTATTGATTTGCATAGTAGGTATGTGGTCAACTGGTCCATTTCCAATACTATGACCACAGAATGGTGTGTAGAAGTATTACAACAAGCCATTGAAATGCATGGAAAACCCGAGATATTTAATACCGATCAAGGGAGTCAATTTACCGCAGAAAAGTTTATCAACACATTGAAATCTAATGAAATAGAAATATCAATGGACGGTAAAGGAAGAGCCCTAGATAATATTTTTATTGAAAGACTTTGGCGAACTGTGAAGTATGAAAATATCTACTTAAACATCTATGAAAATGGAGTAGATTTGTATCGAGGATTAAATCAATACTTTGAGTTTTACAATTCAGACCGTAAACATCAATCATTGAACTATGAAACACCAGGAAGTAGGTACAAAAGAGTTGCATAAAACGAGATTAACTTTTTTAGACCAAAGCTTCGCAGGTCTAAAAGTTAATTCCCGTTTTATTCCAAGTCCTGAGATATTGCCTAAGAATGTTAAGAATTCTGTCCTAAGATTGGGGAGTAGTATAAATTTACTATTCGATAGATGGTTTAACGTTAGATACTACTAAATCGGATCAAATCTATAAAACATATTTGCATCCAGAGTTTAATCTTTTTCAAAATACTGTTATAGAATCCATTCCACAATCTATCACATTAAATTCTTGTTCCATTTTACCAGTATTAGCTTTTTCCACACCATCATCTGCAAACGGTAATATTACTTTAACAGTAAAACAAAATAATAATTTAATAGGTAAATATTTATATCAAATTAGTGGTGGTACTATTACTAATAATAATCCTATTATAGTTTCAGGTACATATAGTGGTCCTATATATTTTGATTATTATACTGATAATATCAGTTTAGCAAATAATCTAACAGTAAACAATGTGACATTTAATTCATTAACCTATAATGCAGGATTGCATTCTGTTGTTGATGAAGCTGATTTTATTTTTGGAAATATGTATCGAGGTTGGGGACAATTTTCTTATATGAGTGATGCATCAAACTTAATCATCGAAAATCTATTAACTATTAATAATGCATTAACCAGCACTACGTTTTTCTCAAATAACTCGTTTAATACTGATTCCGCTACGATGGCTCAGGCGCTCAGTGGTTTAACAGATTTAGGGCCAAAAACTATCCCTTTTGAAATGATGATGCCAAATTTGGAAAAAAATCATTGGCAAAACTCTTCTAATATCACGAGAGTTAGTAAAAACTTTATGAGTAATTCCACAGTAAGATATGTTGAAAGTAGTTTTTTTTATGATCTAGATGATTTTGATCCAAACTCAACGGTAATTCCTAAAGCTGTTGTTAAAATGATATCTGGTTTTGGATTTTCATTTGGTGGAGGAATTGGAGCAAGTTGGCTAAGTATTGGAGCAAATCGTTCTAGGAACACAAGTTTTACATTAAGAGAGTTCATTGACCTAAATGGAGATCGATATCCTGATGTTGTTGGTTCAAAACACACTCAATTTACAAATGCAAAAGGAGGATTAGAGCCTAACAAAGATTTTCAATATGAATCATATATGCTTGTAAACAAATCAACATCCACAAGTACTGGGGCATGTATATCGAAAAAGGGTCTTGAACCAAAATCTTCTTCTACAAATGGAAAAACAGTATTACGAACCATGGTTCAAACTATCAATTCTTCTGATATTGCTGGTTCTAATGGAATTGGAAAGGGAAGTACCAGTTATAAATATTCTGATATAAATGGAGATGGACTGCCTGATATGGTTTTTGATGATGGATATGTAGCTTTAAATATAGGATATGATTTTGCTGATAAAGAATTATGGCCAAACTTTAAAAAAGACAATAATAATTCTTCATCAGTTTCAATTAGTATGGGTACTCCAAGAATAGATAAAGGAGAATTCAGTTTTTCCTTAGGCGCTGCCGGAGACAGATCAACCAATCAAACTTTGGTTTATGAGATTGATATTAATGGTGATGGATTAACTGATATTCTTGATGCGAATGCAAGTCCGTTTACTATTTATTATAATACTGGAACAGGATTTAATGTTGTGTCTCAATGGGATATTAATGGAGCTATTGAAAGCACATCCTTAAATATGTCAGCTGATGTATCATTTACAACTGGCCCAATTTTACCTATACCACCAATTGCAACTACTGTGAAATTTCCAATTAATGGTAATGCGAGCTTCAATTTATCTTCAACGAGATCAGAAGGACAATTCATGGATATGAATTCTGATGGGTTCCCAGATTGGGTTACTTCAACAACAGAAGGTGAATTATTAGTAAAATTTAATAATAATGGAAAATTAAATATTCTTAAACAAGTTGAAACTAATCTTGGAAGTGTTATTAGCCTTGATTATGAAATGACAGAAAATAATTATGCTATGCCAAACAGGCAATGGGTATTAGCATCAGTAAAAGTGAATGACGGATTTGATGATGATGGACCAGAAGAAATGGAAACAAGATTCGAATATGAAAATGGATTTTATCATAGAGGAGAAAGAGAATTCTTTGGTTTTGAAACTGTAATTACAAAGCAATATAATACGGAAAATAGTCCATCAACCTTATATAGGGTTATTACTCAAAAATTTCATAATGATGACTATATGTTCAAAGGACTTAAAAATTATGAATTAATTGCAGACGCTAGCGGAAATAAATATATCGAGACTTATTATACCTATGAAAAAAAGGAAATTTCTACTGGAGTTGTAGTTCCATCAAACCAGGTGCAATGTTATGGACCATACTATCCTGCCATTAATGAGGAAACTGTTAAATATTATGAAGGGAATGCTAGTTATTCTATTCAAACCAAAAAATCCTATCAACATGGCCCTTATGGCAATATCGTTCAATATACCAATCATAATGACCTTGCGTATAATGATGATGATATAATTGCTCTAATCAACTATACTCCTTACCTTACTACCAATCAATTAGGATTGGTTAGTGAAATCTATGTTGTTGATGTTTCCTTTAATTATCTAATGAAAAAAACGGCTACCTATAACTCAATAGGTCAATTGATTACGCTTTCAGCAGTCAATACCGCTACAACACCTAACGAAGTAGCTACTACAACTTTTACATATAATAGTTACGGCAACATAACAAATGCAATGATGCCTGCTAATTATATTAATCAACAGGCTACTATTGCAATTGATTATGATAATACGGTCTTTACTTATCCTATTCAAGTAACCAATCAATTTGGAGAGGCTTCATCTACTGCATATGACTATAAACTTGGAGTTCCAACCGAAGTTACTGATGTTAGTGGTCAGAAGATGGAATATACATATAGGTTTGATGGAAAGATAAGAACTGTTCGAGGTCCAAATGATATATCTACATCTAACCCAAGTCTTGAATTTTCATATTGGGATGATATTCAATCTAATTTGGTTAGTAATTTAGTATTCCCATGGGCTAAAACAACTAAATATAATAATGATTTTAATACCATGGTTGAAGCCTATATCTTCACTGATGCAACAGGTAGGGTAATTCAAACTAATGAAACAGCAACCATTGATGGAGTGAATACAGTTTTGGTATCAGGGAAAATGGAATTAGATGCCTTTGGCAGAACTAAAAATGCCTATTTGCCAGTTATTTCTGATCCTTTACTTTTTAATTCTTTTACTGTTCTGTTAGCCAATGATTCATTAACTCCTTCAATTACAACATACGACATCTTAGATAGACCTATTACACAAACATCGCCAGATAGTAAAACGGTTTCCTATGATTATGACTTTGGAAATGATGCATTTAGTAAAATGAGGTTTAAAACCCAAATGGAAGATCCTTTATCTAATACAACAATATCATATACGGATGCAAGGAAATTACAAACCTCTATAACTCAACCTGGGTCCATAATAACAAAATTTGTCTATAATCCACTTGGGCAATTAGTCAGTTCCGTTGATCCTGATAATAATACCACAGATTATGAATATGATATGTTTGGAAGGTTAGTAGAACGGAATCATCCTGATGCAGGAATCACTTCCTATACTTATGACCTAACTGGAAATCTTTTAACTACTCAAACTGCTAATCTATTTCCGGCAAGTCAAGTGATTAATTATACCTATAATTATAATCGATTAATGACTGTGGAATATCCTCAAAACACACATAATAATGTTTACTACCAATATGGAACAACAGGTAATCAGAAAGGCAGACTTACAAAAGTGCAGGATGCTTCCGGAACCCAAGAAATGGAATATGGTAATATGGGTGAATTAATAAGAAATACACATACATTTACTAGTATTCAAAATTATACTCCTTATACTCTTGAAACTCAATGGCAATACGACAGTTGGAATAGAATAAAAAGCATGACCTATCCCGATGGAGAGGAAGTTTCTTATAATTATAATGATGCAGGGCAATTGATAACCATGACAGGAGCTAAGGGCAGTCAATATTTTGAATATATTAATGAGATTATTTACAACCGATATGGTAGCA
>MNXB01000121.1 GCA_001871125.1 Elusimicrobia bacterium CG1_02_37_114 | reverse complement strand
TCTATTTTCATCTTGAAATGTGATATATTTTCCATAATCATGCGCCAATTGCTGAATATTCAAATCTGCGGTTTTCATAAAATTTTCTACATATTTCTGGCGTGCTTGTTTATTATCGAATTTCATATGTTTGTTTATTATACTTAATTCTGCTTGTTCGCCAAGTAATTGATTGTGTGCACGATTATATGCCGCAAAATCGAATCCTCGTAAAGATGCCCCCATCGCTTTTTCCATCCAGTGCAAAGGATTATATTTACTGCGAAAAGTTAATCCTTTTAAACTGAATTGTGTTTCCAATCCTTGAATATTATGACCTTGCCAACCAGCCTTTGCCCCCCGCATTAATCCTTCCCAGTATCCACCTTGTCCTGCCTTACGAAACGTAATGGTTCGATCCTTACCAGTCAGACTGGAATTGACAAAATCTATCGGCGATGCAATATATTTGTTCAATCTTTCCAATCTAAAAAATTTTTCATTGCCAAGAATGTTTCTGATATTTGTTTTTGGATTGACCAATTGTGCCACCGTTTGTGCTGTCGCAATTTGGCGACCAGTTGAAATACCCTCAAATGTTCTCAGGAAATCCGATAATTCATAAAGCAATTCAGTTCTGGCATCACCTGTATAGTCATTCACTTTTTCGATTAAATCTTTAACTGTAGATAATTCAATTTTGGTAACTTCTGTGTTTGACTCCATTTTACGGATTATACCACTTAATTCGGATTGTAACTTTCTGGATTCTCTGGCTTTCTTAGTTTCGCTTTTCCATAAAATGATTGATTTGCCAAATACTTTTTTCAAGTATGGTCTAATATTTTCGCCAAAGTCCGCTACCATTTTTTCAGACCAATTCAAGAATTTGATACCACCTCTGCCAATTTTTGCAGCCCCGATAATCGTAAAATCAGCCATTATACTCGGATCAATACCGACATTGAGATTATATCCCTTTGCCCTTAACCGTTCCCGTGCTGCCGTTTCTGCTTCGGTTAATCGTTCTATTGCTACTTCTCGGATTGATCTTTTTCTCGCCTTGCCAGGAATTTGTTCTCCATATTGTTTATGAAGTTTCTTGTTGAGTTCAATCATTTGTTTTAGTTCATCGGTCGATAGTGATTCGCCTTTATTGATTTTATTGATAATATTGACAACCGATTTTACATCTTCAGACATTTTGGTTTTCTCTTGGATATTTTTTGCAATATCATTTATTCTGCCAATATCTTCAGCAGTTACAATTAATTGTTTATTCTCTTTTCTGGTTTTATTGATTTCATTCATTCGTCTGGTAGTATAAATCAATAAACCATCTGGTGATAGTTGCGAGACAATATTGGCAGATTGCACAAATTGCCCTGCCTGTGTCCAACGACGACTCATATTACTGGCAAGATCAATAGACTGTTCGGCAATGTTTCTTTTCTCGGTTTCATCGGTGGCACTGGTTATATCTTCTCGCATTTTCTTGAGTAATATAATTCCAGTTACTGCTTGTTCTTTGCTAAAATCCACCGTTTCATCTTTGGCATATCGGAGAGCCGACTCTTCGTCTTTTGTAATTCGATTATTTGCCAATTCAATTGCTTTCTCATCGCTGAATACATCATAATACCGATCAATACCTCCTTCAAGTTGAACTTCTTCAAGAGATTTGGATAACGTTCGCTCACCAGGTACATGTTTTTTGACTTTCTTTGGAGTGACTTCTTTTTCAGTGATTTTCATCTCATTATATTTATTAATCATCTCATATGTCTTTGCCGCACCGTATCTTTTTGATATTAAATATTTGGCAAATTCAGATTTGGTATTTGCGCCACTTTCATCATATAGACGGCGGAATTCGTCTTTGTGGACTATTCCACCTGCCCTCGGTTGTTCACCCTCAGTTAATATTTGACCCTTTAATTTATTGAGTTCACCTTCATAAACCGTAACTTGTTTGCCATCCTGCAATTTTACTTTTCCCTCACCCAAATCGTAAGTTCTATATTCTTCGCCTTTTGGTAAAATAACCGTTTTCCCAGAAATGTTTTTAATTTCTGTATCTTCAGATATTCGGAAAATTTGCATTTTAGATTTGCCAAATATTTCCTCTTTCCCCATTTCTGGTTTCAACATTTTCCCTATATTCGGATATTGCCCAAGCATCTCATTGATTCTTGTTGGCATTAATAATCCGACAAACTTTTTATTCTCATAAATCGTTATTGCTTTTTTCCAATCACCTTCAACCGATTTAAAGATGGCATTAGGAAATTTGTTTTTTATAAAATCATAATATTTTTCAACAACCGTTTGCCCATTACTGAACCATATCGTATTATGATCTTCTAATTTGGATAATGCAATGGGTTTAATTTCTATTTTATTCCCTTTGGGTATAACGGTATCAAAATCAGGAGTTTTATCTTTTGGTGCAATCGAACCAGATTTGGGTCTCCCTTTTAATAATATTTCCCCATTAGTATAGAATTCTTCTCCATTGATTTTATTAACATAATATTGCCCACCCCTTGATTCTGTCGTTCTTGAATCAAATGGTTTAATTTCTCGTATGGGTTTAGTTGGAATTCTTTTTTCAATCGGAATTCCTTGTCTCTCTTCCAAGTCTCGTTTCTTTAGATATTCAGATATTTTTTTGCCTTTATCTGTTAATTTACCAATACCATATTCTTCCCCTTCTGCCAGCTTTCTTGCTTTTAATTTTTCAATGGTTTGGTTAAATTTATTATGCCCTATTTTACCATATTCATAAAACAATTCGTCTTTTTTTGTTTCAAATAATACGATCTTTTCATCTTTGGTCAATTTCGATAATTCTTCTGGCAATAGTTCTTTGATTGCCCTTGCAGGTTTTCGGATTAAAATTTTAGGTGGTTTTCCCGCAATTGGTTTTTCTGTTATCGGTTCTTTGGTTGCTCTTGCGGGTTTTCGGGTTAAGAGCTTGGATGTTTCTGGTTTCTCAATAACTGGTTTTCCTATTGTTGGTTCTGGTTTTACTTCAATTCTTTTTCTTATCTGAATCGCATAATCTTCATATTTATCATAATAATATTTATCGTTTTCTTTTTGTGCTGTTTTTAATAATTCATCAAGATTCTTTGATTCTTCGGGAGTTACTTTTTTCCACATGTCGCCATATAAATAACCTTTACCTTCTGCATAACCAATTCCCCGACCCGGTTCTACCATTGTTGGTTCTGATTTGGTTTCTTTTTCATCAATCCATTCTTGTGTATCCTCAATGTAATTTTTATAGTCTGTTTTAGTCTTAATCCCAGATAATGGTTCTGCGGAAACGGGAGCATCTTTCATTAAATTTTCTGCCCGTTGAATATCTTGTTTTGCTTTTGTGATGGATTCTGATTCAATTTTTGCCATTTTCGGTTTCGGATATTCTGGAACTTTCAATCCTTCCGCTAATAAATCTTCTTCACTAACCGTGCTGTTTATTTTCGGATGACCTTCTTTGGTGATATTGAACATTGGAACTTCATTACCCTCGCCATCTTCCTGCATACCTATAAATACCGCATCGGGTTTGGCTTCTGGTGGTTTTACTTCTTCCGCACGTTCTCGCCCCACGGGGATACCAGCACCCCGCCCTTCTTCACTCGGCTGTTGTATATTGCTGCCGCTCGGCGGGACGCCTCTTTCTCGCTCAATCCCTCTTTCATAAACTTTGCCTTCATTATTTCGTATGCGTATGGCATTTTGAACCTCCTTCAATTGGTTTAATCTGTCTGTATAAATTTCCTCTAAATCTGGATTCTCTTTGATTAATTTCTCGGTTGCCATCAATTCATCGGTTACATATTTTTCAGGATCGGCTTTCAATTTTTCGGCAATATCTTTATTTCGATTCAGACTTTCTTCTTGAATGAAAGTATCTATATCGAGTGGTTTCGGTTGCTCAGGAATCTTCTCGGTTTCTTTTGCTACCTGTTCTTCGGCAAATTTCTGGCTTTCTTTCTGTAATCCTTGTTTAAATTCTTCTGTTGGCTGGCCTGCCAATTCTGGTTGTTCTTTTATTTTAGATTTAATTTCATCAGCGACTCGTTCAATGTCTTTTGAATATGTCTTTTTAATGTCATCAATTAATTGTCGTCTCGTGCCCGCTGCACGCCCTTGAACGGTTAATCCAGCACCAATAAATAATTCTGCCGCCACTTTTGAATAATCGCGTTTCGTTTCTGGTTTTTTCAATTCTTCGGCAAGCGCTGGGCCGCCAAAGATAGACGCACCAGCAAGAACTCTCTCAGTAAATGGTAATCCAGAAACACCTTTTAATATTCCATGTAATAGTAATCCTTCAAGAAATCCTTTCGCCACCCCCTTACCAGTAGATTCTCCGCCAGTTATCGCACCAGC
Source organism: Elusimicrobia bacterium CG1_02_37_114 (assembly GCA_001871125.1). Lineage (GTDB taxonomy): Bacteria > Elusimicrobiota > Endomicrobiia > CG1-02-37-114 > CG1-02-37-114 > CG1-02-37-114. Next base: position 2,870 of record MNXB01000121.1, on the reverse strand, counting down.
TCCGCCAGTCATTGCACTATATGCCGGTAATTTCATTCCTGCGATCAAGGGCAAATCAACTGCCGCTCGACCGAGACCACTATAAATATTTCTTAATGCACCATAAACTCCTTTTTGTTCTTGATTCATACGAACAGGATTCAATGCTTCTTGCCAATTTGCCAATGTATTTGCAGCATCCGCAAAAGCACCACCACGATTCCCTACACCATGTTCACTGAGATATTTCGCCCATTCGTCAAGTGTAGTCATAAAATCTTTGCCAGCACCCAAAATACCAGCACCAATTTCCCCCAATGGTGCAACTGTTTGTTGTAATATTCCCGGTTTTTCTTCTTTCGGTTTATTCTGTTCCTTATCATAATTTGCCAAATTCAATGCCGCCTCATGTCCGAGACCATCTTTTCTGGCTTTTGAATAAGATGAATATAATTCAGGATTCTGGATTGCTACTTGTTCGGATTCTTGTCGGATTAAATCTTCTGGATTCGGTTGGTTTTTTTGTTCTCCGAAGAATTCTTGTAAATAAGATTCCGCAGGACTGACTTGCGGTTGTTCCATTTGAATATTCCTAAACGGACTTTGATATATATCCTCAGGAATTTCCTTGGCGGTTTGAATTTGATTGTCTTGAAACAGACTTTCTATAGTATAATATGGTTTCTTGATTTCATTCATCTAAAAATTCCTATCGCCAAACAATTATTTTATTTCATCTTTTGCTTTTGTAAGAGCATCTTGGACTGTACTGCCATTGCTAATGTATTTATCAACATAAGTAGCAAATTCCAATGCTATTGAATCTGGCATATTCGGAGTTTGTTCTTTCCATTTATTGGCAATTTCAACAGCCAATTGTCTTGCCTGGATTCGTCTTTGATTTATTTCTTCCTGAACCTTTGGCTTAATTGCATTTACGGCTTCTAGTTTTTTGATCTGCAATGCGGTTTCCATTGTTTGGTTTCCCGTTTCAGGGTATATCAATGCTTCTTTATATACCGCAAAAGGATCTTCTTTCTGTTCGTTCCATCTTGCAAAATATTCACCTAGTTTATCAAATTCTCCTTGTTGACTTTCTGTTAATTTTTCTTTTCTTGCCAATTTAGCCAAAAGCCATTGGTACCTATTTTCATTCGCTTTCTTTTGATCCCATTCTTTTTTGGTTGCTGGTCTTTTGTTAATTGCCGCAAGATCGCTTTTTGCTTTCAATATTCTCTTGGCATAACTTTCACCAAATATGTCCGATCCTAATTGCTTGGCGACATAAGCACTATCGGTAATTGCTTTGGTTGATCCAGGATATTGTAAAGATTGTCCCAGTAATTCTTGCTCAGAGGGTAAAATCGCCTGCCGTTGGATTCGATCAATAGATTGACCTAATTGTGTTGATGGTTCTTGAGTTGCCAAATATTCCTTCATTCTTTTTTGATAATCTAATTTGGCGGTTTCGGTCGGGAAGTAAGAAGTATCACCCGCTGCATTTATTAGCCGAATAGGATTCTTTTTAAGATATTCTTCTCGTTCTTTCCGTTTTTTATATGCTTTCCATTTCGATTCTGGCATATTTTACCTTTTTATCTTATCTTGTTCGAGGGTATTCAATATTCTTTCAATGGCGCCATCCGTTAATTTACCATTCGACATACCCTGAATATTATAAAGACCAGCCATTAATTCGTCTTCATCAATCTCACCAGTTCTAAATTTTTCTGCAAGAGCTGGGACATCTTTTATATTCCCCAAAATTCCTTGTTGTGCCAATCCCTGTAAATACCCACCGCCCGCAGAAATCAACCCGCCCATGAGTTCATCCGCTTGTTGTTGTTTCTCTTGTTGCAATTCCTGTTCGTAACCAGTCTTTTTTCGGGCGTATTCTGTTAATGCCTGTGATTTGCTCATTTCATTTTGCAAATTAATTCGGCTTTGTTCTCTCGCAATAATGTCACTTAACTGAGTGCCAAATTGATTCATGCCACGTTGTGCGGCAATTGAACCTGATTGACCCATATTTGCCATTCTGCCCCGATAATAAGATTGTTGGTTAGCCATAATGCCACCAGCGGTTCTACCAACATTGGAGAGCATGGTTTGTTGGGCTTGTGGTGAATATATTCCCTGTTGCGAAATCTGTTTTAATCGTCGAGCATAATCAGTATCTTGGAATGCTTTTTGTTTAGGTCTCAACCAACGATTATAAGCATATTTGGCTAATGACGATCCGCCACTTATTAATGCACTCGTTGCTAATAATGGTAATGGCATATTTAAATCCTTTAGATTTTAGTATTTTTTCTTCATAAAATAACAACCATAGGTAGAGTTCCCTGTAGCATTCAAGTGGGAACTCAAATCCGTAGTGCTTAAAACAGTCAAATCGGGATATTTTAATAATACTACCTTGGCATCAACAGTATCTGCCGAGATTATATAGGTTTTACAAGTGACAAAATATTCATGCCAAAGTGCAGCACCACGCAATTCATTATCACTATCAACTAAAACATTACGAGTATAAGTCGGCGTTTCATCAAACTCGACAATATAACCTTTAGCGGTGGCACTCAGAAATTTGCCACTTTGTTGCACAATAATGCCATCATGTTCGCCATAGGTTGTTTCATCTAACGCTACCTTAGAAACGTAGTTCCAATGAGAATCATATTTCATCAATGCTTTTGTTGCACCTTCCAAAACAAAGAAATCAGTTCCCTTCCTTACTATGCCCACTGGTCTGAAAGTATCATAGTCAAGTGCGTCAGGATAGCCCTGTGGTGAATCCAAACCAGAGACAAGGATTACAAAATCGGGAAATGCTTCTTTGGTTAGACGTAAAATTTGGCGACCAGTGCAATTCACTTGATACATACTGT
>MNXB01000050.1 GCA_001871125.1 Elusimicrobia bacterium CG1_02_37_114 | reverse complement strand
CTGGGGTTATGATGGCGTTTATCCTTATGCAGTGCAGAATTCTTATGGCGGCGTAGAAGGACTAAAAGAGCTGGTCAATGCCGCACATAACCATAATATCGCGGTTATCCTTGATGTGGTATATAACCACTTAGGGCCGGAAGGGAATTATTTAAGAGATTTTGGTCCATACTTTACTAACAAATATAAAACTCCTTGGGGTGAAGCAATTAATTTTGATGGCGCTTATAGCGATGAGGTAAGAAACTTTTTTATTGAGAATGCGCTGTATTGGTTTAGGGAGTTTCATATGGATGCGCTTAGGCTCGATGCCATCCACGGTATTTACGATATGAGCGCAAAGCCTATTTTGCAGGAACTGGTAGAGAGGGTTGAAGAATTCTCAAAACAAAAAGGAAGAAAATTTTATCTAATTGCCGAGAGTGACTTAAATGATGCAAAAATTGTGCGTTCACGACAATTGGGCGGCTATGGTATAGATGCACAATGGTGCGATGATTTCCATCATTGTTTGCATACGCTTCTTACAAAAGAACGTAGCGGCTATTATAAGGATTTTGGAAAAATAGAGCAGCTTGTTAAATCCTTTAAGCATGGGTTTATATATTCTTGGGATTATTCTGAGTTTAGAAAAAGACGGCACGGCAGTCCTCAAGAATCAATCCCTGCGAACAAGTTTATCGTCTTTTCTCAAAATCATGACCAAATAGGTAATCGGGCATTTGGTGAGCAGCTTTCAAAGTTAGTCAACTTTGAAGCCCTAAAATTAGTAGCAGCGGTCGTTCTGACCTCTCCTTATATACCTCTTCTTTTTATGGGTGAAGAATATGCTGAAACCGCGCCTTTCCTTTATTTCATAAGCCACTTTGATACCGGATTAATACGTGCAGTAAGAGAGGGTAGAAAAAAAGAGTTTTCTTTTTTTAAATGGGACATAGACCCGCCTGATCCCCAGTCTGAGGATACTTTTATTACCTGTAAGCTAAACTGGGAAAAGAGATTCGCAGGTAAAGGGAAAATCTTACTTAGTTTTTATAGGGAATTGATAAAATTAAGAAAGAAAACCCGGACCTTGTTTTGCTGGATTTGGGTTTGCCTGATATAGATGGTATTGAGGTATGCAAAAAAATAAAGACTAATATCATTACACAGAAGATTCCCATTATAATGCTGACAGCAAGAACACAAACAGAAGATAGGGTAACGGGGTTGGAAACAGGCGCTGATGATTATATTGTAAAGCCTTTTACACCACAGGAATTATTAGCAAGAATCAAAGGGATGTTCAGAAGGATGGGTTATTATGTTTCTGAGCCTGAAGAAATTATTTCTAAAGGCGGTGTAACTATGGAAATAACGTCCCGACGGATAATGGTTAACATACCTACAGAGATTGATTTGGCACCCAAAGAATTTGAACTTCTGTACCTTTTGATGAGGAACAGTAACAAAGCTCTCCGACGGGAATATCTGTTGAAAACACTGTGGGGATATGAAGACACGTCTGACAGTCGCACGCTTGATGTACATATCCAGAGACTTCGAAAAAAATTAGGTGAACAAGCGGGTAAAAGAATTGAAACAGTAGAGTCCTATGGATACAGGTTTGTGGATTGAGGTTAAAAGTAACTGAAAAATCAGTTAAAATAAAATTTACATAAAATTTACTTGACAAATTGGTAAATATAGTGTAAATATATAGTGGTTCTTAAATAAATCGTCATTAAAGAAATCGTCCAGTTAAAACTGGACGCTACAGTAAATCGTCCCGATAAATCGGGACGCTACATTAACATTTACAGTAGCTTCGACAAAGGCAAATCCTGAGTAATCAGGAGACGCAAAGCTAAGTTCCCCCAGGGGGAAGACGGGTTGCCGAAAATGGAAAAATTAAGAGATGTAAAAAATGGAGTCTTTAGAAATTACATTAACCGACTTGCTGTCTTTTTGACAGTAGTTGGTTTTTTTATTTTTGTTTTTAATATCACAGGTTATGCCGAAAACAAACCAAGTAAACGAAACCTTAAACAGGATAGCGAACTATTAAACCTTCAGGTTAACCACCCATCAAAATTTAAAGTTGATTACACTCTCAGAAAAATGCAATCTGGTAAAGGCAAGGGTTTTTCTGCATTTGGTTCAAAAACCAATAAAGACGAAACAAAAGCAGAAATAGCAGTAAATATATTAGATAGTAATTTTCATCCAATCCGTACTTATGTCCTCAGAGATATAAAGAAAATAAAAAATACTCAGACTTTGTGGGACGGCAGGGATATGCATGACAGAGAGATGCCTTCGGGTGATTATTATGCTTCACTCTCAATAATTTATTCTGATGGTAAAAAAGAGACTAAATTTTTCAGGTTTAAAAAGAATGATTAAACGAACTGTCTTATCAATTTTCTGCTTGCTGTTTGTGGGTACTGCTCTTTATTCTTCCGTTCCGGGAGTTAGAGTGGTAAATACAATAAATCTGACCAAAGACGCTACCCTTGACCACCCCATCCCAATTGGAGTTGACCTCTCTAACGGCTGCGTATTCGTTGGAGGATACTACAGCGGGAATGTTATAAAATATAATCCTGCCACAAAAGAAGTTAAAGGTGAAATAAAAGGTATAAACTATGCCCAGCATGTAATAATTTCAGACTGTATTCCTACAAAACTTTATGTCAGCGGATTAAACGATTCCTGGGAATGCGGTATATTCGTTTATAATTCATCTGACCTGACACAAATCTGCAGGATTCCTTCATTAAATGGCTGGATTCAATCCCTGGTGATTGACAGTGAAAATCAGATAGCATATTATGGAACCTGCGGCAGAGTATATAAGGTAAACCTTAATGATAACACGCAGGAATTAATGTATGATTTTGGAACCTGGAGTTATATTGTTTCTGATATAGATTTAGATAAAGAGAGAAATAAATTATATATAACTATTTACCACTATTATACTGCTGATGCAGAGATTGCTGTCTATGACCTTACAAAGAGACAAATTGGAGTGAATATAGATATTGGCAAAAATCCTGCCGGGTTTGACCACAGATATGACTCCGCACAGGATGGGAAATACCTCTTTACCACACAGATGTACAGTTCAAGTATAACAGTTGTAAATGTAGAAACAAATAAAGTGGATGCAATAATACCCGATGTTTCCTGGCCGCAGAAACTTGCGGTTGATAAATCAAAGCACAGGTTGTATGTGGTGGATAATTATACTGATAAATTTCATGTTATTGATACGGTTAAATTCAATCTTATAAAAACATTCTGTCCCGGTGATGACCCTTCAGGCGTGTGCGTGGATTCTGTAAGGAACCGCGTATATACCGCAAATGTATGGACACAGGATATAGGTATAGTTGACTCTTTGTCAGAGACTTTAATTGAAAGGGTTTCTTTTGCACCTGCTACGCCTCTTGGCATAGTAATTCAATCTGCAGATAAAAAAGCGTATGTTACCAACGGCCCTAATAGCGGTATTTTTGTTATAGATACGCAATCAAATGAACTTGTTGATAAAATAGTTCCATACAGTACTTTTAGGTATTTTGGTGATTTGTATGTATCCGCGGGCATAATGAATGTTTATACCGGAGAAACTGTTATCCTTAACGGGAAATTGTTTGTTACTGACGATTATAATCATAAATTAGCGGTATTTGACCTGGCGACAAAAGATTTCATAAAGCATATAGACGGAACTGCTACAGGTGTAGCAGAAGATGGTTCAAAAGTATACTTTCCCTATGTTGACGGGACACAATCTTATTTAGGTATAACGGACGGTAATAATACAGAGTCTATTTTACTGGGAGTAAGTGAGAAATTAGCAGGCGTTGCCGTAAACAAAAACAAAGTTTATGTGGCAGATAATAGTAATAATGAGGTAATCGTAGTTAACCTTGCCAATAAATCCGTAATAAAGAAAATTGCCGTCGGGTATTATCCTGTGGGTATTGCCATAAATTCAAAAACAAACGTAATCAATGTTACGAACTACGGTTCCGATTCAATTTCTGTTATTGACGGTGATACGGATGAGTTGCTCGGCTATATACCGGTAGGGAATGGACCCTGGGGAATTGCCGTTAATGACTCAACAAACCGTATTTATGTCGTAGATTCCGGTGAGGATACAATTTCTGTTATTAACGGTTATACCAGTGCTGTTAAAACAACACTGCCAGTAGGCAGGGGAGCAAAATATTGTGCTCTCGTAGATGACAGATTTATATATGTACCCAATCAGTTGGATGGTACAATCACTGTCCTTGAAGACATAGTTGATACTACACTGCCGGTAATCAAACACACGCCAGTTGCCGGGCCAATCGTTGAAGGGAATAATGTTTCAATATCTTGTGAAATAGCAGATGCAAGTGCACTGGTTGAAACTTCTCTTTACTATCGTTCAGGTAATTCGGATGAGTATAAAAAAGTCAGCCTGACAGTCGGCGAGGGTGGTTCATACACAACCATAATTCCTGCTGAAGATGTATCGGCATCAAAACTTGAATACTATATCAGTGCTGTTGATGATTGCAATAATTCTGCACAGACAGAGGTTTATAAAATTACAGTTGAATCAAGCGTTCTGCCTGGTTCGGCAAAAGCATGGATAACGATACCCCGGGACGGTAAAAAGGTTAGCGGTAATGCTGTTACCGTGAAGGCAGATGCAACAAAAAACACCACGGGCGTTCAGTTTCAGTACAGACAGGTGAAAATTGAAGTCAATGGTGAATGGATAAATATAAGTGATATAGACAGAAAATCGCCTTTTTCCATATACTGGAACGTCTCTGCTCTGCCAAACGGCGAATATAATCTCCGTGCAGTTGCCTATGACGGAAGTCCTCTGCCCGAACCTACTCCTTTGTATATAACCGTATTTATAGATGATGTCAACGCAGACATCATAGAAGACGGCAATCCTGAAGTTGACCCGAACAAATCTCACAGGGTAGAACAAAAAATAGATACTAATAATGACAATACAATTGAACTTGCCGACGGAACAAAAGTGGAAATACCGGCAAATGCAGTTAACAATAACAGTAATAATAATGGTAATGATACAGTTAAATTGATAGTTGAATCCAATGTTCAGGATGTACCGGAACCGGTGGATAAATCCGGGTTAAAATCAGTCGGAGTATTCAGCAAATTTGAATTTTCTTCCGGTAAACGGGCATTCTCAAAGTTAATAACTATTTCTCTTCCTTATCCTGATGAAAACAAAGACGGCATTGTGGATGGGACAGACATAAAAGCTGATGATTTGAGAATGATGTATTTCAACGAGCAGTTAAATGAATGGACTGAAATTGAAAATGAAGGTAAAGTTAGTATGGCAACAAACTCCGGGAACAGCAATTTAATCACGACAAAGACCAGCCATTTTACTTTATTCGGACTTTTCTATTACGAAGGGAAAACAAACCTTGATAATGTAATTGTTTATCCTAACCCGTTTAAACAATACCAAGGACATAATAAAATAACTTTTGATGGGTTAACTTCAGGGAAAACAAAGATTAAAATATATACAATAGCCGGCAGGCTCGTCCAAGAACTTGAAAGAGAAGACGGTATAAAAATTGATTGGAGTCTTGATAATGAAGATATATCCAGCGGAGTATACCTCTATTATATAAGCGACGATAAAGGAAACAAAACTTTAGGTAAACTGGCTATAATAAAATGAAAAATAGAACAATAATTACATTATTGTCAGTAGTCAGTATATGCTTGATAGTTCAGAGACCTATTTCATATGCTGCCGGGAAGACCGCGGGAGAGTTTTTACTGATAGGTGTAGGTGCCCGTGCCCAGGGTTTATCCTCTGCATATACTGCTCTGACTGACGATGTAAATAGTATCTACTGGAATCCTGCCGGGCTTGATGGTGTCCGACAATCGCAAATATCATTTATGTATAACAAATGGATTGCTGATACAGGTTATCAATACCTGGCAGTTGCAGTACCATCAAAAATGGCTAATATTGGGATAAGCGTCCATAGTTTAGATTACGGCGATATAGTCGGTCGTGAAAGCCAGGTAGCAGTTCCGTATACATTTACTGCAAAGGATACAGCGATAACCTGTGCTTTTGGTAGAAATATATCAGGCAATCATTCAATAGGACTTAACATAAAATACATTGAACAGCAGATTGAAACAGTCAAATCTCAGGGCTATGCGGTTGACTTAGGCTGGAAGTATGGTTTAGATAAAGTTACTTTAGGTTTAACAGTGCAGAACATAGGTCCAAAAATGAAATTTGTTCATAAAGAATCAGATCTGCCATTGACGGTTTCCGCAGGTGTTGGATATAAACTTGCCGGAGTGCTGAATATTGCTCTGGATGTTAAAAATCAGGTGTATGATAATTCAACTGTAATTGCCGTTGGCAGTGAATTTGTTTCGTTTAATGCAATTTCAATCCGTGGCGGTTATATGCTTGTTTCAAAATCTACCCAGAACTCACCCCTGGCAGGTTTAGCCGGCGGAGTAGGACTTAAATTAGGTAATAACAGCACAGTTGATTATGCTTTTACGCCGTTTGGAGAATTAGGCGATACCCAACGTGTATCCTTCACAATGAAATTTGCCGCAAGACCAAAAACCGATAAATATGTAATAAGGTTATACAAAGAAAACGAACTTTTGAAAGAAATCCCCGCCGAGTAAATTCCATAAAATTCTTTCCTGCACCCCCCTTGATTTCTGGTCCGAAACTATGTATAATATTTTTAAAAGAGAGTATTTTTTTTGCTAAAAACCACAACAGGTAATATTTATGGAAGAAAATAATAAGATAACAGTTGTTACGGCTATTGACAAAACAAAATAGGGGAGGGTGTAAAAAAACATGAAAATTGAATATGATAAAGAAGTAGATGCATTGTATATTAGAATACAAGAGAAAAAAGTCTATCGAACAAAAGAAATTGAAGAAGGGATAAATCTTGATCTCGATAAACAAGGTAAGATTATTGGATTAGAAATTATATCTGTTAGAGATAGGTACAAACCCAAAGATGTGTTCAATATTTCTACAGAGAATCTTATATTTGAGAAAGTTTGATATAGTATTTGGAATATATGTCATTTCTAATAGCTATAATTTTATTGATTTTTCAAAGCATAGGAATTATAAATGTCTGATACTCGTTCCGATAAATTAGATAATCCTGCGGATAAATCGGGACGATTTTCTTACTAAAACATATTAACAATCAAATGAATTTTATGCAAAAGAAAAATGTCCATACTGTGGGTATAGTCAGTGACCCTTCCCGACCATCTTTAAGCAT
>MNXB01000023.1 GCA_001871125.1 Elusimicrobia bacterium CG1_02_37_114 | reverse complement strand
GACGGTAAATTAGGGAATTATTCCGGTCCCGGCGGGATGAAGGGAAAAAAATCTCTATTGAAAAGAGAGAGAAAACAGATTTTTTGACAATGTATTAATTTTTATATACAATAATTCTTGTGAAAAACAATAAAATAAATCTAGTTAACCCGGTTAATTCTCACCAAAGGACTGTCTGGCAAAATATTCTACCTGCAGAACGTCTGAGACGTTCCTGGATAATGCGCAATAGGATTAAAAATCTTATTGACATACATGATAAAAAACTTTTTCCAAAACCTTAATTCTTCCCCCGTCCGTTATTTAGTTATCAGTGGACAGGCAAGCGTAATATATGGCGCCGCTACATTTTCAGAAGATATAGATTTATGGGTCAGCCCTTATGAGGAAAATTGGAACATCTTATTAAAAGTTCTTAAAAAAGTAGATGCCAGAGTATATAAATTAACCCCACCAATAACAATGGAATTTATTAAAAAAGGGCATGGTTTTCATTTTGAATTAAACCTGAATAATAAAAAATCGTCTCCCTTATTTTTAGATACTTTAGGCTCAGTCCCAAGGGTTAATTCTTTTGAAAAAGCATGGCAAAATGCTGTATACGTAGAAACTGACTGGGGTAGCATACCTGTGATGGGCTTGCGAAATCTTGTAGAGATTAAGAAAACACAACGTCTCGGCGATTACCCCGTAATATCTAATCTTGTCCGTATTGAATACGAGAAACATGAACGCAGTAAAATAGATTCCAAAACATGGAAATGGATATTGACAAATAGCTACGATATAGATGACATGATTTATTTTCTGAAAAATCATAAATCAGCATATAATATTGCCTCTTCTATTTACCGACCATGTATGTCATATTGTTTGAAAGCAATAGATAAATCCACGCGGAGAGAAACTTATTTCAAACATGCTTCCAGAGAAATTGCATTGGAGATAGAAGAAATTCGGCAAAGTGACCGTGAATACTGGAAACCTATTATTAAAGAATTGAAAGAATTAAATAAAAAAGGACAACTCCTTCCTGTAGGAAGTACGGTTCCACTCATCGTTTGATTGCTCCTGCCAGTCCCCAGAGAACTGCAAGAGAAGCAAGAAACAGAGAGCAATCCTTCAGCATATGGTTGTATTGAGCCACCTGCCCCCATTTTATAAAACATAAAATTCCACAGAACAACAGGAATAAACTTAAAACAATATAAACATAACTTATTAATTTATTTTTTTTCTCTGTGGAGAATGCGTTGTGTTTTTCTATTATTAACAACATTATGGACAACCAGAGCAACCATACAATGCGTTGCCAGATATTCAATCCGATAAAACAATAATACAGTCCAACAAATGGTTCAAAAACAACCCTTAAATTCGTCTTGGGTTCATTGCGGTCAATTATAACAGTCCTGAACATATCAGTTTTCCTGTTTCTTATTGAATTTACTATTATGTTTTCAACCTCAGCATGCTGCATTTTTTGCCAGTCCTCAATTTTTACTGTGGTCCACACATCATTTCTTGCCCCCCAGCCATGCCAGTTTGTTCCCCCTGTCATAATAAGATTTTTCTCTCTACAAAATGCGATTGTTTTCAATATTTCAGAAGCAGCCGGCATTTTTTTAGTATGACTGTATATTTCAAATCCGTCCACTCCAGATTTATATAATTTTTCAAATCCTGACCCGCGGTCTTCCCACCAGTGTGCAACTATAACAGCACCACCGTTATTATGGACATATTTGACGATATTCTTTGTTTCTTCGGTGGAATAAGGGGGATTTAATTTTTTCAACCCAAACACCAGCAGGTGATTGTTGTATTTATCAGAAATTTCCTGCCCATAACAGATTTTTGCATTTATTTTATCTCTTTGCACCATATCTCTGATTACCGCTACCCCATTTGTACTATTGTGGTCAGTAATAAACCATGTATTAAACCCATTTCTCTTATGCCACGTTATGCTGTATCGGGGCGTGGCAAATCCGTCGTGAGAATATATGGTATGACTGTGAAAATCAATTAAGGCCAGATTAGGAGCAGTCGGGATAGCATAGTACTTGTTCACAGGCAAAAAAATTACATAAAGACAAAATGTAATAAACCACAAAATAGCCAAAATAATTCCAGGTAAAATTTTCATAAATTTCTTTTGCAAAACCGTAAAAATAACTACAAAAAAAACAATCCAGCACAACCATGAAATCAACTGGTTTTTTACATCATAGAATGATAAGAAATAATCGGGTATGCTTATAAATGGTTCAATCGGGTATGTCCAGGAATTAGTTTTCAGGGTTAATTCTTCCGAAGGACGCTGGTTAGACAAATAAGATAGTCCTGCGGATAGATCCAGGAGAGTTATCTGGTGTCTGGGAAACATTAATAAAATGGCAAAAAAAATCAGGAGGATAATATATGTTTTTTTCAAGTTTCTAATAAACTATCAAACGAGCCAGAACGCCAATTAGAACAGCGAACATATTACCCAAGACAGTGTTTAACCAGGTGAAATCGTAAATCCGTAGTATCTTGTAAAATAAAGGTCTTACAAGCCACAGGGTAAGAAAAATAAGCCACCAATAACCCGGGAGCAGGAAGCAGGTAAAGACAACCAACCTGTCAATAATGAAATAATATTTACCCCGCAATCTATTCACCGGCTGGTCATATCCATAAATTACTTGTTCCAGGTAATAGATAACAATAGATGTAAAATGTGTAACAAAAACAACAAGCACCGCTAAAACAACCAGTTTTTCTTCAATTATTTCCCCGGTAGGAGGTGAGAAAAGGAATATCAGGATTATATGTATAATCTGGTCCCAGAGAAAAAACAGAAAATTATCATGTTTTAGTTCTTTCTTTATGTTTTTAACACGATATTCATCTTCAATAAAATGAATTATAAAAAGTATAAGTACACATAACCAGCCGGGTAATTTCCACCACTGTTGACCCAGATAATTCCAGGTAAATATAACAGAAAGCACTAAAAATATAGATGCGTGTGCCAGTACTCCTAATGTACTTTTGCTCTTCCAGACTGCCATTTTATTCGTTTGTAAAGTATAGTCAGTCAAAAAATGTGCTAAAAGAAGACGCCAGAAAATTATCATAAGCTACCCAATTTTTTCCTTCCAAGGACTTCAAATATATTTACGGATTTTTCTTTACCTTTAACCTTAACTTCACCCAGCGGTTTTGTTTCAACTATATTGCGAACCAGCTCATAAGTTACTTCTGAAATAATTATTCTTGTTTTGTAATCACGGGTAAGCCCTTCTATTCTTGAAGTAAGATTTACGGTATCACCCATAACCGTATAATCCATCCGCTGCGCTGAGCCAAAGTTGCCAACCACGCATTCCCCGCTGTTTATTCCAATGCCTATATCAATAAGATGCCTGTTCTCCTTCTCCCATTTTTTTCGCAATTCCTCTAACCCTTCTACCATCTCAACTGCACACAGGACTGCGCGTTCAGCATGATTTTCCTGGGGGACAGGCGCACCCCAGAAACACATTATAGCATCACCAATAAATTTATCAAGTGTACCGGCATACTTGAAAACTATTTCTGTCATAGCACTGAGGTATTCGTTCAGTAAACTTACGGTTTCTTCCGGAGGAAGTTTCTCGGACAACGTGGTAAACCCTACGATATCAGAGAATAGTACTGTTAGATTTTTTCTTTCGCCGCCCAGCCGTAGTTTTTCAGGATTGTCCGCCAGTTCTTTTATCACTTCCGGGTTTAGATAATAGGAAAAAGTCTTTTTTATCCATCTTTTTTCTCTCTCTTCAGTTCTGAACCTGTAGGTCATTATACCCAGATAAGAAAACATAATGCTCATTGATGGTTTTAAAGTATCTAAATTAAAATTATATTTATTAAATAGAAACTGGCAGATAAAGAAATACGCAACAATTGTGAATACCAATAACACCATACCATGCCACTGTTTCATCTTAAGAAATAAATTACCTTCAATAACTCCCAGCAGGATAATCAAAATAATAATTATAAACTCCGGTGACTGTCGTATGTAATCTCCGTTCAATAAATTGTCAATCACTGTTGCCTGGAATTCAACCCCAGGATAAAGATGGTCATACGGCATCGGATAATGGTCAAAAGCACCGACAGCTGTTGAACCCATAATTACTATTTTATCCTTAACCCATTCTTTGGGAAACGCTGCATCGTATATTAAATTGAATGAATACTTTATGTATCCCCTGCCCCCTTTTCTGTAGTTCACATATAACATTTCCTCACCAAAATCTTCCGGTTTCCTGTCCAGAAAACTTGCTGCAAGCTGCGCATTCAATGAAAAATATTTTTTCCCTTCGTATTCATATACAATCCTTGCAGACCTTAAAATGCCGTCTGAATCAGGATAAGAATTAGTAAGACCCAACAACTTATAGGAATCCTTCAGAATTTCAATTGGTTCAGTCAATTTTATTTTTGGCATAGGAACAATTTGCGGACTACCATTAATTATCTGTAAAACATTTTCAATGACATTATCAAAATAGGCTGCCCCTACGACAAATGCATTCTTTAAAGACAAAGACAGTAGTTTATCATAAGTTTGATTCTGGGGTTCCGGGAAAAGTATATCCATCCCTATAACCTTCACTCCCGCAGCGCATAAATTATCAATTGACTTTGCGTATATCTCTCTTGGCCAGGGAAACTGTCCAAACCGTGCCAGGGAGTCTTCGTCAATTCCAACTATAACAATATCCCTGGATACATCCTTTGGCCCCCGCACAATAAATTTCAAATCATACAATTTATACTCTAAAGTATTCAAAAAACCCGATTTCCATGTAGCAAAGACCAATCCCATGCAAAACACAGATATGATAATACAAATAATCCGATTCTTCTTCATTTTTTGACGATAGATACAGTATATTTATCAGTCTTTACTTCCTGACCCTTTGAATCAATAACTGATATGTAAAAGGAAAAACTATCCTTTTTTTTGAGAACAGGAGTTTCGTAAATCCACTCCCCGGTTCTATTATTACCCGAAGAAAGCAGCATAGAATAAGTTGTGGTAAATTTCTTTTCGATACTGTGGTGAAAAAACGTCACTGCTTTCACTTCCCTATCGTCACGGACCTCAACCCTAAACGTTATTCTTTTCCCCAGTGCAGGAGATAGATTCAAATCTTTAAATCTAATCTCCGGTGGATTATCAACTACAGAAAAAACCTTCGTATCACTGATTAATGGTTTTATTTTTTCTTTCGGGGTAAAAACATTTACAGTGACAAAATAGTCACCTTCGGTTTTAGTATCATCAATAAAATATTTAACTTTATCTTTTTTAACTTCATTTACTGCAAGTATATATTCGGATGAAAATATAATATCAAAACCCCCGATATATACAGTTTCTATTTTCAATAGTAATTTACTCTGTAAACCGGAAGTATTTTTTAGCTCAAATTCTACGGGTATTGATTCATTAAATCTGCCCTTCTCGGGCAATGATAACTTTACTTCAGCTGTGACCGATGGTATCAACCCGGGTCCGGCAATCTCTACTGCAGGACTGCTCACCTTAATGGGTTGCACTATTTCTACTTTCGCTTTTTTCTCTTTTACCGCAACCTGTGGAATAATTTTTTCAAGTCTCTCCTCTACTCTGAATAACTTACTGACTTCCTTTACTTTTACAACATGTATTCTTTTGATAATAGCATCAATCTTTTTTGCATAAACTTTGACAAGCACCGGGTAATTCCCGGAAATCGTATCCGGGGGCAGGGAGCAAGGGAATTTAATCTTTTTTGACTGTTTCCGGGGAAGATACAAAACTGTAGGGGTAAATCTATATCCCTGCATTTCCACGTTCAGATTAAAATACTGTGGTCTAAATCCGGTATTAGTAATACCGACTTCTATACCAACTTCTTCAGCAGGAGTGAACGTTTTTTCAATACCCGTTATTTCTACTTTAGCCCGTGGGGAATTATAAATATACTGATAGAAAATTATTCCCCCGATAAATAATATTAGAATTGATACGATTAACGTTTTTATCATTCTTTCAACTTATCTACCAAGTAGGTCCGCGACTAAATTATCCAACGGGATTTCTTCCTGAGACTGACCGGTCATATCTTTTAGAATAACAGTGTTTTTATTCATTTCCTCTTCACCTATTATAACCGTCCAGGACGAGTTTAAAGAATTTGATAACCTCATCTGTGCTTTAAGACTTTTATCAGGATAAGGTCCTTCCGTAAATATATCATTCTTCCGTAACAATCTGGCGATTTTAATAGCCTGCCCTGCCAACCCTAAATTTCCCGTAAGTCCTGCGATTGCTATAAAAACTTTTTTAACCTTCTGCCCGGTCTTTTCCATTAATTCTATTGTTCTATCAACACCGATTGCAAACCCGCAGGCAGGGACACTCTCTCCACCGAGTTGTTCTACAAGCGTATCGTATCTGCCCCCCGCACTTACAGCATCCTGTGCACCGAGTTTCTCGGTAGATTTTATTTCAAATACTGTTCTTGTATAGTAATCCAATCCACGGACTAAATAACGGTCAACTTTGTATTTGCAATCTCCGGAATCCAGCAGGCTTTGGACACCATCAAAATGTTCTTTGCATCCGTCACACAAATAGTTTTCTATGGCAGGCAAATCCTTAAATTTATCCCTGTCGTGTTTACAATCCAGAACCCTCAATGGATTTTTTTCCATCCTGTTATGACAATCCTTACATAAATCTTTTGATCTTGAATTTATTGATTTCAAAAGTTCTGCTCTGTATTTCTGCCTGCAATCTTTACATCCTAAACTGTTTATGTAAAGTTCAACTTTATCTTTCAAGCCTGCTTTTTCAAAAATTTCCATATTTAACAGGAGTATCTCCACATCAGCAACAGGATGAGCATTACCGAAGTATTCTGCTCCGATCTGGTAGAATTCACGGTATCTTCCTTTCTGTGGCCGTTCATATCTAAACATCTGGCCTAGGTAAAACAATTTTGTCACGGACGTAATTTTACCAAGACTGTTTTCTATATAGGCACGCACAACACCCGCAGTCCCTTCCGGACGCAGTGCCAATCTCCGCCCTTTTTTGTCAGTAAAAGTATACATTTGTTTTTCTACAATATCCGTCGTCTCACCTATAGTCCTTTTGAATAATTTTTCATCCTCAAATGTAGGCGGTCTTATCTCCTGATAGTTATATTTAGATAAAACCTCAACAGATATATTTTCTAATTTCCTGTAAAGTTCTGCCTGTTCAAAAAGTATATCCCGCCTGCCGCGTGACTGAAGTTCCTCTTCCATCATTACTCCCATTACTCCAGAAAATTTTTCAATTTATCTTCATTCAGAATAACAAAACGATTATTTGAGTAATCTATATAGTCCAATTTTCGCAGATGATTCAGCACCCGCGTAACCATTTCTCTCACCGTACCCGCAAGTTCTGATATTTCCCTGTGGTCCAGCGGTATATCTATTTCAATGCCCTGTACTGTTCTTTTACCGTATTTCTTTCCAAGGTCCAGAAGTGTTCTGGATATCCTGCCAATTACATTATGAAATGAAAGCGACTCAATTTCTTTGTCCGCCTGACGTAACCTTCCAGCAATGACTTTTATAAGGTTTGAACATATCTCAAGAAAAGTCTTCAATAACTCCCAGAAATCATTCCTGTGTAGAGTTAAAATTTCACAATCTTCTATTGCCTGGGCAGAGGCAGACCTGATTTGTCCGTCAAGGATGGATAACTCGCCAAAAAATTCACCTGGCTCCAGGTAGGCAAGTACTTTCCTCCTCTTCCCCTGTTGCGTAAATATTTTAATCCTGCCGGAAATAAGTATGTATAGTGCAGCACCATGGGTTTGTTCAGAAAATATCACCTGTCCCTTTTTGTAATTTTCTTTTTTAGTAATTTGAGCGATACTCTGCAGATTTGTCTCGGGTAATCCCGAAAGAAGTCGGACTTTGCGCAGCATTTCTAACTTTGAGAGATTCATTTTTTTAAAGCATAGGAAATTATAACCCCGATAAATCGGGGAATCCCTGGGTAAACCCTTAATTCCTGGAATTAATCCTTCAGGATTTTACCCTTTAGGGTTTTATCCTTCCCTGTTTTACTGGAAACCAATTATAATTGTCCGTTCCCGCCATACCTCCTGTAATTATCATTTTCATAGCATCATCAGCGTTCAAATCTAAAGGTATTATCTTCTCCTCAGGGACGATAAAAAACCATCCTGTCGTTGGATTCGGTGTAGTCGGTATAAACAAAGTCACCATCTTTCTGTTGTCAGAAGAAACAAATTCCGATGTAATAAAACCAATAGACATAACGCCCTTCAGGGGCCATTCAAGAAGTGCTACCTGACGGTATTGTTGTTTCTTAGTAAACACATATTGGGTCAGTTTCCTTACAAACAAATATATATCACGCAATAACGGTATCCTTGTCAGCATATTTTCAAGTGATAACAACAACTTTCTTCCCGCAATATCTGTTGCAATCATACCAGCAAACATAACAATTAACAATGTGAGTATAAAACTGCTTATGCGCACCAAAAATACCACGGGTTCACGTTCAAAGAATAATCCAAGAATGGGTCCAAGAAAAGGTCTTGTAATATTGCCGACAAGTTTAAACAAAAGCCACAGTATATAGAGTGTCAGCCAGAGGGGTAAAATAGCCACAAGCCCCGCAAGGAAATATCTCCTCAATTTTACATACATCTTTACTTTCTGTTTATTATCTTTGTTTTTTGATGTGTTCATCATAATATTTTGAAAACTGGTGCGTCCCTCCGTTTTTAGTAAAGAAAAACATATTATCGCTATCTGCAGGATACAGCACTGCTTTTATTGACAATAATCCTGGGTTACATATAGGACCCGGTGGTAAACCATAGTTACGATATGTGTTATAAGGAGATTTGACCTTAAGGTCTTTGTATGTCAATGGTTTACCGGAGTTTTTCAATGCATAACGTATAGTGGCACATGATTCCAGATGCCATCCTTTTTTCAGCCTGTTGAGGAATACCCTTGCGATAAGTTTTCGTTCTTCTTCTATCTTTGCTTCTTTTTCTACTATTGATGCCAGGCTGACAACATCATTTTTTGTCAGTCTTAATTCTTTTGCTTTATTGTTAAATTCAGACAAATATTGACGACCAAACTCAGCAGTCATACGGTCAATGATTTCCTGTTCGCTTATTCCAGGTGAAAAGAAATATGTATCGGGAAACAGGTATCCTTCAAGTCTATTCTTATCAACAAGTTTCATAAACTTTTCCTTATCACAAAGTTTTTTTTCCTGTAATAGTTCTGCAATCTGTTCCGCCGTATACCCTTCGGGGACAGTAACTTTTAGTGAAAAAGTTTTCCCTTTCCACAGCATTAACAGTATTTTTAATGTCCCTGCCCTGCGGTTGATTTTATAAGTCCCGCTCTGGAGTTTTTTTGAAAATCCCGTGATTTTACTGATGTTGACAAAAATACTTTCATTGGATATCAGTTTATTTTCCAACAGTACCTTAGCTATTTCTTTAGTTGTTGAACCATAAGGAATTGTAACAATAAGATTCTCATTAGAACGGGAAAGATAATATCCGGAGTATATTACAATAACTACAAGAAGGAATATAAAAATTAGATTAAATATCTTCATGGATTGTTTAACCTGTTTAGATAACTTTCAAGTATGATACAGGCACTCAATTGGTTAATTTTACTTTTCTTTTTCTTCCTGCTCACACCTAACCCTATTAATCTCTCCTCAGCTTCTCTGGTGGTCAACCGTTCATCAATAAATTCAATCGGCACATCACACATGACCTTCTTCAATTCATCAGCAAATACCAGGACCCTGTCAACCGACTTACCTGATGAACCATCCATGTTTTTGGGTAACCCTATAATTATCTTATTGACTTCGTGTTTTTTGATTAATTCTTTAATCCTATCAAATTCAGTTTTATCACAAATCACTGTCGTTAAAGGATGCGCGGCGATAGACAGTTCATCTGTTACTGCTATACCGATATACTTTTCGCCATAGTCAATTCCCAGCAGACGCATATTTCATGCTCTCTACCCGTTTCGGGTACCCCCGTGTATTGATTTCAACTTTGTTGGAATCAGCGGGGGTGAGATTCCATTTTTGAAATTTCACTAACGGTAACCAATCTAAAGCCTTTAGCACGCAGAGTTTTTATTGTTTCGGGTAAAGAATCCATTGTTGATTGTCTGCCCTGATGTAAAAGGACTATATCAAAATTCTTTGTTTTTTCAAGAATATGTTTGGTAATCATCTGTTGTGTCGTTGACAATTCGTGGTCTTTAGGTAACACATCCCACATGATTATTTCATAGCCGTTGTCCTGTATGAGTTTTCTCACTCTTTCGTTCATATGTCCGCCGGGAGGTCTGAAAAGGCAGGTGTCTTTATTCGTCTCTCTTTTTATAATTTCTTTTGTTTTATTTAATTCGTACAATATCTTTTTATTTGACAGTTTCGTGAAATTAAAGGGAGTGTGTGAATGCCCGCCGAGTTCATGTCCATTGTTGTCTATCAGACGAATAAGTTCAGGGTGCCTTTCGGCATTTTTGCCCGTTACAAAAAAAGTTGCATGTACATTTAGTTCTTTAAGTAGATTGACAAGCTTTTCTGTATATACCGGATAAGGACCATCATCAAAAGTAAATGCCACACAATAGGGATACCTCTGCTGCAATGGAAATTCCATAGATGTCTCTTTTGATATTATCTGGAGACTACCTGTAAGAATCAGCACTAAAATAATAATTATAAGTTCAAATCTGCGAATGATTATTATGTTTTTCACAACCCGAAAGATTCTACAATACTATAAACAGGTCCACTCGGCATAAGAATGCTTTTCATTAAAACAATCTGCCTGATACGAGTTTCACCTGCAGGTATTGTTTCAAATGACTTTATTTTATCCATTAAATCCTCTATGCCTTTCCTTGACCTGATTCTGCCCAATGTCAGATGTGAACTGAACTTTTTATTGGATTCAGGCAGACCAATTTTGCTGAATTCCTTTTCAATATTTTCTGCAAGCAAACTTAATTCAGCACTGTCTTTATCTGCACCTAACCATATAACTCTTGGATTTCTTAAATCCGGGAACACACCAATTTTACTTATTGAAATTTTTATCTCTTTGTGTCCCGTGATTGCTTTTTTTATTCCCGATATAATTCCATCAAGTTTGTCTTCGCTAACTTCGCCAATAAACTTCAGGGTAATATGAAAATTATCTCTTCCAACCCACTTGACATCTGACTTAGTGGCGATTAACTGTTGCTGAATCTCAAATATTTTATTCTTTAAACTTTCCTCAAACTCAACCGCAATAAATAACCTCATAAATTAAATGGGATGTGTCCCTATTAATTGCCTGCGGAGCATATCAAGTGCATAGTTCACGCTTTTCCCTTTTATCTCAATGCGGGAACCCAGAAATTTCATTTTCTCAACTAATCTTTCTGTCGGTGTTGCCAGTCCAAAATACACCAGTCCAACTGGTTTTTCCGCCGTACCGCCGCCCGGGCCTGCAATACCACTTACCGCAAGGACATAGTCGGCTTTGGAAATAACCTGTAGCCCTCTCGCCATCTCCAGCACAGTTTCGCCTGAAACAGCACCATATTTCTCTATCGTTTCAGGGTCAACGTTAAGAATGCTTATCTTTTCGCTATTTGAATATGCAACAATTCCTGCACGGAAATAAACTGAACTGCCCGGGATATTTGTAATTCTGTGAGACAACAGTCCACCCGTACAGGATTCAGTAACCGCAAGCGTTTTCCTGCGTTTTATCAGTAAGTTCCCGATTATGTTTTCAAGCGTTTCGTTATCTTCGCCAAATATATTTTCCTTTAAAATTTCGTATATTTCTGTTTTAATCTTATTCAGTGTCTCATCTACAAGCATTTCATCGGTGCCGCTGACAGTTATTTTTATATCTATAACGGACAGGTGTGCAAGAATCGTAAAAAATACATTATTCTCTGATTTGACTATAGGTTTTATCAATTCATCCACTTTTGATTCAGGAAGTCCGTATACATGTAATATTTTGGATTTAACTATTTTCTGTTCATATTTACTTTTTAAATATGGCAGTACAGTATTCTCAAACATAGGATTAATTTCTGCTGGCGGACCGGGCAGCAGGACAATGTTTTTTACCTTGAATTTTAAACTTTTGACTTCAATAATCTGTCCGGGAGCAGTGCCGGTTTTATTTGTGATAACCCGGGCACCGCTGATAATGTACGCCTGCGATTCATTGTTTTTTGGCATTTCCATATTGCGGTCAATAAAATGTCTTGCTATCTGTGCCATTATATCTTTATCAAATATTAATTTTCTTCTTAACACTTTTGAAGCAATTTCTCGGGTTAAATCATCAAATGTAGGGCCAAGTCCGCCTGTCATAATGACAACATCAGCCCTGCCAAAACTTTCAATAAAGACTTTTTCCATTTCTTTCTTATCGTCACCAACGGTTATTTCGTTTGACAATTCCAGCCCTATAGAGTTTAGCCGGGCACCAATGTATGCAATATTGGTATTTACTTTACCGGTAAGGAGTTCTGTTCCGATACAAATAAGTTCAACTCTCATTGTTTATCAAGGATAAAATTAGTGGTAAAATCCTATCTTTTTCTCCTCTGCCCCTGGACTGACCCTGATTTCACCAAACTGCCCTTCATATTTCTTTATATTATCTTCAAGAGCCAACATCAATCTCTTTATATGAACCGGTGAAGTGATAATTCTTGACCTGACTCTTGCCTTCTGTTGGTTTGAACCCGACGGTTGGACGAAAATGAAATCAATAACGAATTCTGTCTCCGAATGTCCTATCATTGCCAGATTACAATATACACCCTGTGCAGTCTGGTCATCAATTTCAATCTGAAGCTGCTGTTTTTGTTCTTCCATTTGTTTCCTCCTAATATTCCCACTCATAAATTAAATTCCCCTCAAGGTCCCTGTGGGTACAGTCTACCCTGAGTTCACCACTTGAACTATCATACAACCATTTTCCTGAATCTTCTGGTATGGAACCATACTTAACTTCATTTGTTGATGTATGGTTTGATAAATGTACCGCGGGTATTTGATTTAAATACCCTTTCTGGACAAGTTCATCAAGAGTTGATGGATATCTATTTTGTATTGCATTGTAATTTCGTATTGCGCGAACCATGGTATAGAGGTTTGATTTTGTTGTGGCTTCATCGGTTTTTCTTTTGATATTTGTAAACCTTGCAAGGACAATATTAACAATTATTGTTATTATCACAACAACAACCATTAACTCAATTAAAGTCATTCCTGAAGAATTTTTGTTTTTCACTTTATTACTATAGATAGTTGAGACATTTTTATTGCAAAATATATCACCTGCAAAAGCAATATAATCAGCAAAACGAACATTGATAAATGAGTAATTATGCGGGTAGTATTTTTAGTTAAACCCTTTGCCCGCGCACTGTAGATACCGTAGAGTTCATACCCGACGAGCAATGAAGTTATACAAACCAGAATAATACTTAAAATCATTTTTCTTTCTCTCCTCTTCTAAAAATATTGTAAAAACAGAATATTAACAGGACAATAATAACTGTCCAGGAAGAAACAATAAAAATCCATCCGCTGAATTTCATTGTGCCTTTTTCCTCCAGGCCTGTCTTACAAGAATTGCAACAATAACAAACAGGGTTACCATATTTATCCTTGTATATAGGACAGCATGGTAATTTTCTACCACAACATTTTTCATCAGTATTGCAGGTAAACCCTCCTGGTAAAGCCAGAAACCAAGTATAAAAAGTAAAAACGTCGGCGTGATATATTTTATAATAAACTTATAGAATTTCGGTATAGCAATATCTGCTCCTGAATGTATTTCTTTCCAGGCTTTGTCAATACCAAAAATCCAGGAAAACAGTATGGACTCTACTGTTGCAAATAACACAAGGCAAAAAGTCCCGCCCCAGAAATCCAGTTCATCCAGCACTCCTTTACCAAGGAAGAATATTGCCGGCTGACACAGCAGGAAAGTTATAATGCCAAAAATCGTTACGGCGCTTTTTTTATCAATATCAAACTCATCTTCCAGAAAAGCAACTGCCGGCTGCGCCAGCGATACACTTGATGTTATACCTGCAAGGAAAAGTAATATAAACCATAAAAATGCAAATAATGCACCTATTGGTATTTTCTGAAAAACAAGAGGCATCGTAACAAATCCTAAATTAAACGCCCCACCCCTTGCTATATTAACAATTCCTTCGGGACCGAAGAATACAAATGCTGCAGGTATAACGATACTCCCTCCGAGAATAACTTCTGCAAACTCGTTGGTTGCGCCTGAAGTAAGTCCTGAGAGAACCACATCATTACGTTTGTCTAAATAACTTGCATAGGTAAGAATTACGCCTATACCGACGCTCAGGGTAAAAAATATCTGTCCTGCTGCTGCAAACCATACTTTTGCATTTTTAAGAACCGCGAAGTCAGGATTCCACAAAAAGCCAAGCCCGTTGAGCAAATTCCAATCAGGTTTTGCAGGGTCAGGTGTGCCCAGGGTAAGGACGCGCACTGCAATAATTATACCGAATAGAAAAAGTACCGGCATTGCAAAATTACAGAGTTTTTCAATACCGCCCCGGATACCGCGATATATCACGGTAATGTTTATTATAAATGTTATCAGAAAAAATGTATATGCCCAGCCCAATCCTGAAAAAAATTCATTTGACTCTAAACCCTGGTATCCTGATAAAAACGACTGCATCGCCTGCTGTGTATCCGCACCTGCATATCTGCCTGTCAAAGAGAAGAACGCATAGCCCAGTAGCCACGATTCTATGTAAGTGTAATACATAAAAATTACAGTCGGACCGAATATGCCGATAACACCGAAATATTTTATAAATCTATTCTTCTCCCACATTGAATGAAAAATCCCTGGCGCACTACCGTGTCCGAATCCGCCGCCGAACCTGCCTGCGGTCCATTCAATCCACATCAGGGGTATACCTAACAGAATCAGGGAAATAAAATATGGTATCATAAATGCTCCGCCGCCATTCTGTGCCGCCTGGACAGGAAACCTCAGGAAATTACCGAGTCCCACGGCAGAACCTGCCACAGCAAGAATGATTCCTAATCTTGTTCCCCATCTTTCCCTTTTCATGAATTTATAATTTTATCCCCGTTCTATTTAGTCAATAGGGCATCTTTGGTTAATTCTATCTTGATAAGCATTTTAAATATTCTCCTTCATCCCCTTTACCCATACGGAATTTTATGTCATAATTAATGATGAAGTTCAATTTTTATTCAGTAACCCCCTAATGTTCTACTAATTCACGGTCTATCTGGTCAATAAGGTGCTTCTGTCACTGATATGGAATTATAGTTTTTAATCCAGAAATCGGCTTAAAATGTTTTTCGTTAAGTGTTACAATTGGAATATCTAATCCAATGGTAGTATAAGCAATTAAAACATCTATCACCTCAACACCATGACTTAAATATAAATTAGCAAATGTTGCGAGCGCACGATTGCAATCATCTTCCGTTGGCCAGAAAACGGGGAATTTTTCTAATTTCTTTTGTAGAGATAACATTTCTTCTTTATTGCGGGAACCTTGCAATATCTCAAAGACCGCGAATCCAGAAATACCAATATTTTTATCAGATTGCGATTTTAACCAATCAATTGCCGGTCGACAACCTCTAAAAATATCTATTAGTATAGTTGTATCAAGTAATATATTAATTGGTATCATATCTCTCTCTGACTTATTTTCTTTCTCAGTTCTTCTACAAATTTTACTGTGTCATGTATATCTGTTCTATTCTTCCATATTCCAACTAAGTCAGAATTTAACAAGTCTTTACATTTTAAACCCTGTTCTTCTTTAAACAACCCTGCCTCTTCTATCTCAGAGACAATTTCTATATCTTTAATTTCCAGTAATTGAATACTGCCGTCTTCTGCCCGAATTTTTGCTTCACCATGAACCTTGACATATTTATCTAATGCTGATATAACTTCATCTTCATCATCTTTACTGAAAATACATCTAACAAATGGTTTATTATCTATTGGAAAAACCTGGCATTTATTTCTTTCAAGGTCAATTTCTCTTAAAATACCTTCTACCAGAGTAGCACTCCAATATGGTTCTAATATATATTTTTCAATACGACTATGTACTTCTTTTGTAATTATTGCTTGTTTTATATCTGGTTTTTCAAGTGAAAATTTAATAGAAGAAACATCTTCATTTGTCAGATTGGAAATATCACGGATAAATCTTACAACAGGAACATTTACTTCGGGCGGAAGTGTTGGTTTTTCTTTTTCAAATCCTGAAATAGTATCAACCATTAAACTAACCGCTTTTTCTCCAAGATGTGGTGTTTTAAAAAGAGTAGATTGTTCTTCTTTTGAAGTAAGGTCAAATGTTACTTCCAGACTACCTGGTAACAATGACACAATTTCTAATGAACATTCTTTTTTTATTGCTGAAGGATGGCGACGAATATTTCTACCCGTGGTTTTACCACCCAAAATTAAACCAAAATGTTCAACACAGGACTGAATTTTTGAGATAAGTAAAGTAAAAGAATCTATAGAAATACGTCCTTCTTTTACATTTGGACCTTCTAATTTAACAGTTAGGATTTTGTTCTGTTTATTCACCTGAAATTTCCCCCTGTTCTTTTCCCATACGGAATTTTACCAATTAACTATTGATATTATTTTTTTTACAATCTTATTACTTTCAGAACAGATTTAAGGTTTGCGCTGACAACCTTTGGCATCCGGACGGATTTTATCGCCCTGTCAGGGTCCTTAAGTCCATGACCCGTGAGAATACATACAACGGTAACAGTTTCTTTACTCTTTATTTCGGAGAAATAACCTTTTTTAACATACTTGAGCAACCCTGCAACCGAAGATGCGCTTGCCGGTTCAACAAAAATACCTTCTGTTCCCGCAATCAATTTATATGCGGTTATTATTTCTTTATCAGTCACAGTATCTATCACACCACCTGATTCGTCCCGTGCTTCAACTGCTTTTTTCCAGCTTGCCGGGTTACCTATTCTTATTGCAGTTGCTATAGTTTCGGGATTTTTTATTGGTTTTCCCAATACAATGGGTGCCGATCCCGATGCCTGAAACCCCATCATTTTCGGCAGGCAGTCACTATGTTTTACTTTCTGATATTCCTTATATCCTTTCCAGTAGGCAGTAATATTGCCGGCATTACCTACTGGCATAAACTGATAATCAGGAAACCTGCCTAACGAATCAACAATTTCAAACGAGGCAGTTTTCTGTCCTTCTATGCGATATGGATTGATAGAGTTTACAAGCGTAACAGGGTATTTTTCACAAATTTCACGTGCTAAATTAAGCGCAGTATCAAAATTTCCCCTGACAGCAACGACTTCTGCATTGTGTATCATAGCCTGCGAGAGTTTACCTAATGCAATTGCACCTTCAGGTATAAGGACGATACATTTCAGACCGCTCCTGCTGGAATATGCAGCAGCACTGGCTGAGGTATTGCCTGTAGATGCACACATAACAGCTTTTGCTCCTTCTTCAACTGCTTTGGATACTGCCACTGTCATACCGCGGTCTTTAAAAGAGCCAGTGGGATTAAACCCTTCACATTTAAGATATAACTCAATACTCTGTAATCCGAGTCTTCTTTCAAGATTTACTGCACGTAACAGAGGCGTGTTGCCTTCATACATAGTTATTACAGGTGTTTTGGAACTAACAGGCAGAAATTCCCTGTACCTTTCAATCACACCTTTATAAATCATTCTATCATAACTCCTTAATCTGCTCGGTTATTTTCTGCTGAATCTCATTTATTTTACCCAGATCTTTTTCCGGAATAAATCTCATCCTTGAAATTTCTTCGCAAACAGGGAGTGTTCTAATCTTTTCAAATTCTTTTTTTCTTTCAAGAGCGTGTTTTGCCTGACGATAAAACATTAGAATGACTTTTAACATTAAATATTGTTTTTTCCCTGAAGCAAATGTATCCACAGGGTCAAACGCACTCTGGTATAAATAATCTTCACGGATAGATTTTGCTACTTCAAGAATGAGTTTGTCATTATCGGATAGTGAATCTATACCAATAAGTCTGACAATTTCTTTTAATTCTGATTCTTTTTGTAATATTTCCATAGCTTCCTTGCGAATACTTGGCCAGTCGTCACCGAATTCCCGCAGGTAAAATTCCTCCAGTTCATTGTGATACTGCGAGTAACTTGTCAGCCAGTTAATAGCAGGAAAATGCCGGGCGTGAGCGAGATGGTCTTCTAAACTCCAGAATACTTTTACCACTTTAAGTGTCCCCTGCACAACAGGGTCAGATAAATCGCCTCCGGGCGGTGAAACTGCTCCCGTAATGCTCAATGCACCTTCGTTATTATTTTTTCCGAGTGTAACAACATGTCCTGCACGTTCATAGAATTCAGCAAGTCTCTTTGGCAGGTATGCGGGATAACCTTCCTCACCCGGGATTTCTTCCATTCTGCCGGACATCTCCCTCAATGCTTCCGCCCATCGCGACGTTGAATCAGCCATAACGGATACAGAATAACCCATATCGCGGAAATACTCGGCAATAGTAACACCGGTATATACGGAAGCTTCCCGCGCTGCAACAGGCATATTTGAAGTATTCGCTATAAGTACCGTTCTCAGCATAAGCATATAACCTGTCCTCGGGTCCTTAAGTTCAGGAAACTCAATCAGGACGTCGGCCATTTCATTCCCCCGTTCACCGCATCCTATATAAACAATAATGTCCGCATCGCTCCATTTTGCAAGTTGATGCTGAATTACTGTCTTGCCTGAACCAAACGGGCCGGGCACACAGGCGGTACCGCCCTTGGCAACAGGGAAAAATGTATCAATTATACGCTGTCCTGTAAAAAGAGGTTTTTCAGGAGCGAGTTTTTTCTTATAAGGTCTTGGTTTTCTCACAGGCCATTTGTGTGACATAGTAATTATCGTCTGCAATCTGTTGTTTTGAACCACTGCAATGGGTTCGTCTATGGTAAATTTACCCTGGTAAATTTTAACAAGTTTACCCGACACATCCGGCGGCACAAGTACCCTGTGTTGGACGACAGGTGTTTCCTGGACTTCACCTAAAATATCTCCTCCGACGACTTCATCATTTTCTTTAACCAGAGGTACGAAGTCCCATTTCTTTGCCCTGTCAAGTGCTGAAATCTCCAGACCCCTTGCAATGAAATCACCGGATTCTTCTCTTATTTTATTAAGCGGTCTCTGGATACCGTCATAAATTGATGATACGAGTCCGGGACCAAGTTCAACGCACAGGGGGCCGCCCGTAGAGGACACCGGTTCACCCACTCCTATACCATCCGTGTTTTCATAAACCTGGACATAAGAAAATCTGCCCCGGAGTTCAATAATTTCTCCTATGAGTTTTTTTTCACTCACCCTGACCACATCGTACATCTTTGCCTGCGGAATATCTTCCACGACAACAAGAGGACCCGAAACTTTTACGATTTTCCCGTAATCTGATTTCTTCATTATTTATACTCCAAAACAACAATTTTGTTGAATGTTGACCTGACCCCTATATACTGGTGCCTGTGGCAATAGATGTCAGTTTTGACAGATGCTTCCTGCCTGAATTCTTACTGCCCTCAATACCAGGTATTATCGTGACCTGGGGAAATGTTTTTTCTTTTATGATTAAATCCTTACAGATAGAATAAACATTTTCAGTGACAAACATAATCTTATAACCCTTGTTATATATTTCACTGAAAACCTGTCTTATATCACCTTCGGCAAAATAGCAGTCGGCATCCTGACTTTTGAATGTTGCTATACTGTGGTAATCACCCAGAGCAGCTATCTCAGACATAACTTTTCCTCAAGTAAGATTTTATTTTTTCTTTCGGCAGATTATTCTTCTTACCCACCCATACAGTTCTCAAGGTCCGGGCTTCTCCTTCTTTTAAATAAATATAATTTATAAGCGGACCTATGTCAAAAAAGACTAATTTTGTTCTATCGGACAAATACTCACCAATATACTCATCTACAATCTTCTCAATTGACCATAAATTATCCTCAACCGGCACATCTTTGAATATGCCGTAATCCGTGAATGAAAGATACTTAAAAAAAGTTTCAAACGGCTGGTCATAATAGTCCAGGAAAATACTTCTATCCAGTCTGCCATTATCAATCAACTGCACCTCAAACCCTGTTTTATCAACCTGCAGGAATTTATTCTGGATAAAGGATTTCAGGTTAATCAAATCAATATTCTTTCTGAATAAATCAAGCACGAATTTATTTCTTTTAGATACGTTCAAAAAATGAGTCCACCTCTGTTTCTCTATTGTGTTTGTTATTTCTTCCGGTTTAATATCTTCTTTAAGCGATAAAATCTCCGTCATTAAAGCCGACGGCATGCTGGATTCCAATTCTTCCAGCGGATACACTCCCAGAGGAATTGTTCCGGAAAGTTTTTTCCGGAGGAGCTGTGCAAGAGTCAGGACTTTCAGATTGTGATAGTCATACCTCAGACGGAACAAATTTATAATATCCCTGTCTTTTTGGGGTGTAAGCAGTTCTACGGTTTTTAAGGCACTATCAAGTTCTTTTGTGATAAATTCCTCAATATTCTTCTTGTCGCCGGAGGTCCCGCCATAATTCACATTCTCCAGGGTCTGAATAATACTGTCCGGATTATCGCTGTCTAACAGTTTCTCAACCTCCTGTTTTGAAAGCAATGTGGTTTCTAAAGCACGTATCCTTGCAACGGAATATGTATAACTCATAAGGTTATTCAAACAACTTTTTTGCTACTTCCGTTTCTATCTGTTCGCGCAAATTGCTGAACAGGGCATCAAAAGTACAATTCTTTTCCCTCTTACCTTCCCTCAAAATAAATCCCTTATCTAATTTCCCGGAAGATAACTTCAGGTTTCCATTCTTTAATTCCTTGTTAATTTCGTCCAGAAGTTTTTTACCGAATTTATTATAATCTTCTTCTGCCAGCACCAGTTCTTCACTGCCTGATTCAACAACGTTAATAATAAGTTTTTTGAGAAACTCCCTGTATTCACCTTCAGTCAATGACTTTATTTTTTCGAAGGAGCTTTTAAAAGATTCGTCTAGCCAGCGATTTTTCTCCCTGAGAATTTCTTTGTTTGATTCTATACCGGCAAAAACCAGCTGCCTGTTCCTTTCCTGTTTTATCTTTTCTTCGTTCTTAGAGATAATCTCCCTATAAACCTCTTCACCTTTTTGCTTTGCTTCGTTTATTATCCTGTTGCGCTCCTCAACTGCGGACTGTTCAATCTGCTTTGACTGAAGTTCTGCATCAGATTTAATCTTGTTTATTATGTCCTGTAATGCCATATTATCCCTATCCTAAATTTATTTTCCCAAGGAGAATGATTGTAACAAGTAAACCAAGCACCGCATAAGTTTCTACTATAACACCGTATGTTATCCCTTTACCAACCTCTCCCGGGCGTTTTGCAACCAGACTGCAGGCAGAGGCACACACCAGTCCCTGGTATATCGCTGAAATCATACCCACCAAACCGACGGGCAATGCGGCAAATAACATCTGTAAGCCCTGTGCGGATGTAATTGAACCGGTATCAACACCGGCAATTTTGTTAATAATCAGAAACATACCGACAAAGCCGTAAAATCCCTGTGTCCCGGGTAATGCAACCAGCGGCAGCAGTGTGCCGAATTTACCGGGGTCTTCCGTAATTACTCCTGATGCAGACTGTCCTGCAATACTGCAACCAATTGCCGAACCAATACCTGCCAAAAGCGCTGCTAAACTTCCACCTAAAATCGCAAGCATAAAACCTTCCATTATCTTTTACCTCCTCCTTGCACTAATTGTTGATATTGCTCAATTCTTTGTACAAACTTCTCAGCCTCGTCAACTCTTTGTCTTGCCCTTTCTTCCTCTATCTCTATGTCAATCTCATAGTCTCCAATCTCTCTATCTTCATGCTCAGCTGTAAGTATTTTTGCAAATTCCTTTTCATTCATATTGTAACCCCTTCACGAATAATATTTTTTATAAAAGGGGTTTCCATATTATAAAGACGATTGTATTCCTTTCTGTTGATAACCTTTGGAGATATGCAGACTTCAGTTTCAAGAAGTACATCAGTAGCTATACCATAAATAACATCATTCATACGCCAGTCACCACTTGATATAATTACTAACACATCTATATCGGAATCCTTATGAGCATCTCCACGAGCTTTGGAGCCAAACAACTTCACCTCTACAGGATTACCTGCTAATACTTCTTCAATCGTCATCCTAAATTTTTTCAGTGCCAGTTGTTCCTTTTCATTTAGTCTCATTACCTTAAACCTCAAGGATAAATTCCATAGTTCTTCTGACTGCTAAACAATTACATCCAACCAATCCGTAGTCTACTGATACAGAATTCATAACTCCCCCCGCGTGTTTTTTTCGCTTAAAAAGGACTTCAAATTACAATTTACTTAAAAAGATTATCCTTTTGCCATATGAAAATAGTCTTTCTCTTTCTTTGCTGAAAGGTTATATCAAAATACTCAAATACATTCTCCCTGCCTAAGAGAAAAGGAACATACTCAATCTGTGCCCAGGCAATAGTACAATCAAACTGATGCTCTTCTATTTTCATAGGAACAACAGCAAATCTTACAGCAATAAAACCGCCAATCCCACCTATTTCCTTAACCTCTGAGGCTATTTTCTCTATATTCAAAAATCGACCCAGCCGATAAGGAATCAGGGTATAATCTGCTCCTGAATCTACATAGAAATATTCAGGGATCCATTCATTCTCAGACCTAAGAAGATAGGCTTTAGCTACAGGTCTAAATATTATCTCTCCTGTACGAAGGCGCTCCTGTCTGTAATCAAATTCAAACATCTTTATCTGACTCTCCTTGTTTAGAAGATAAAGGTTTCACCATGAGGAACCTTCCAAAGCACAACCTCTTTATCTGGATATTTCCTTTTGGCATTTGCATAGACAACTTCTGGATTCTCATCTGCAGATACTACTTCTTTGTCCACAATAGATACATACTTATCCTCGTATTTACTTAAGTCTGCTTTTGTAAACCAGTTAAATGTTTCATCCATTGAAAGCACCCCCTATAAATTACTTTATTTTATCTGTTACACAAAAAATCATTGTATTAATGTATATCTACGACTCTCTGCAAACGGCTCAAATGGTCTCCCGTCACCTTCATAGAATTTTGAAAAGAACTCAACGTACTGTAATCTTGTGGAATGAACAAGCGCACCTAAACAATTTACAACAAGGTTAAAAATATGCCCACCGACAAAAACAAGAATCCCCAAAATATACCCGACCCAGCCGAGTGAAAACAGTGACTGGGCAATGCTATTTATAGACTGGGCAATAGCAGTCCCTGCAAGGGCTAAAGCAAGGATACGACAGTAAGACAGGACATCGCCGAAATATCCTGTTACTGAATACAGTTTAAACAATCCCAGCAGAGGCCTTACAAATATAATTTTAGCATTCCTTCCCTGGGTTAATACTATAAGAACCATACATATTAAAGCAGTTTTATTTGCCATCCCGATCAGGACAGGTGGGACCCGCTCTCCAAACAAAAATCCGTATATAATAGGGACTAAGGAGACAATAAATGTCATCCATAAAACCTGGTCAAAAACACCCCAGTAATTTTTATTGTTAGAATGTTTTATAATCTGTAGGAACATAGCAACCAAAATATGGATAATACCCAGTATTAATGCAAAATACAACATCTGCATAGGATTCCCGATAGGATTAAAAAACACCAGTCTCCTGGCGGGGGGGATAAAACCGGTAATTTCAAATCCGAGAAAACTGTTGGTAATTATACCTGTAAAAAATGTTACGATACCGCCGAACAGTATAATATACAACAGTTTGCCCATCTCGCTTTTTTTATCTAATTTGAATTTTTTTAATAATATAAACGACATTATCGTCAACAGAGGACCATAAAAAGCATCACTCATACACAGCGCAAAGAACAGAGTAAAAAACGGCGCCATTACCGGCGTGGGGTCTAGCTCTTTATAATTAGGATAGGCGAACATTTTCGTTAAAAACTCATACGGGGTTACCACCGGACTGTTATTAAAAACTACGGGGGGAATTTCTGATGGTTTGGCATTGCGTGTGATAAGTTCCACTTCATTGGAAATCTGATGAAGCTGCTCATTGAGTTTATATTCGACCTGCAGTGGAAACCATCCTTCAAGAATAAAAGTTTCTGCCGTGTTTTCAATTTTTGATTCTGCATTTTTGAGTTCGGAAAGTTCACTCAATTCGTCTTCCAATATAAATATCTTTGTCCCGACAGAGCTGTAAAGACTGTTTATCTCTCCCGACAGTTCGGCAAGTCTTTCTCTTTTAATCTTTATGTCGCCGGTGAAAGCGTCAATTTCTTCCTGTGGCTTGTTTATCAGACTATTGAAATTATATATTACCGCATCTAAACCCTTTAACGCTTCATTAACCGGATTAACGACATCCTTCTGTGCTACAATAATTGAATAAATCCTGTTATCTTCCTGTTCTTCTGACCATATAATGTCATATAGTTCTATCGCGAGTTTTGACCTTAACAACGGAAAATCCTTTGACTTCAGTGAGAAAAAAATAAATCTCAGTGTGGGAGTATCAGAAAATTCTTCCAGTTTGTTCTGTAGATGGGACCATGGTTTTAACCTGTTTATAATACTCTCATTGCCGGTGATTTTCGAGTTTATCCTGTCAATTTCTTCGGTTAATTCCTTGCACTTTTGATGAACAGATTCTATTGGAAAATCTGAGATAATTTTTCTTATCTCATCTTCAGTTGTGGGAATTTTTGTTTTTTTATCCGAAACCACGTTCTGTTTAGTAAAAAAATCAATTACAAACTGAGCCTGGCTGAGTTTCTTCTCTAAGTCGGAGATTGTTACTTTGGATATCTCTTTTTTAAATTCAATCTCAACTATACCAAGTTTTTTTAACTGCGATAGAATTCTATCTTCATAATTACGATGTGCAATCAAGAAAAACTTTTTTATCTTGGAAATAGCCATTTTTATTCCTTAAGAAAACAAATAATCTACAATATAATCCACCGCTTTAT
The DNA here is from genome assembly GCA_001871125.1 of Elusimicrobia bacterium CG1_02_37_114. Lineage (GTDB taxonomy): Bacteria > Elusimicrobiota > Endomicrobiia > CG1-02-37-114 > CG1-02-37-114 > CG1-02-37-114. The sequence goes on along the minus strand of MNXB01000023.1, from coordinate 8,430 downwards.
TAATATTTTTTCCAGCTGATTGTTTTACTTTTTCCACTTCTTTCTTCCTGTTATCTCTGAATATCTCTACTTCTTCAGCAATTTTATTTACTGCTTTATTATATTTATCTTTTACTTCTTCTTTTGCCTTTTTTTCCATATCAAGGATTATCTGTCTTGATTCAGGATATGTTTGTTCAACAATTTTTTCTTTTTTAGTCCTTGTCTCGTCCAGAAATTTTTGCGATTCAATTTCAAGAGATTTTATTTCATTTATAACATTTTCTGACATAAATTATAACTCCTGCAAAACAATAGATTGGACATAATCTTAAGCCGCTAACCAAAAATTAAACGGCATCCCGAGAATTTTATCATTAGATAATTCTAAATCGCCCGTCTTGCTAATGATAATTCCATAATCATAACCGTCAATTATTTTGCTTGTGTTTTCTATTTGTTTTATCCCGGCATTTTCCTTCGCAAATCCAACTTCAATAATAATTTTTTTATCTTTTCCCATCCGCAAAACAAAATCGGCTCCGCCGGACGATGAATCATACATTACCTCAATTCCGCCACGTGCTTCCCCTTTTTTACTAAAATCTTTGCTAAAAATTAATGTCAGGTAATCCTCCAGGATTTTTCCCTTGACCTCTGATGGTAGAATACCGTTCAAAATACTGATTCTCAGAGATGGCGAGATAAACAAAAATTTTATCGGCTTTCTAACCTTCACGAATTTCTGGCCATAACTTCTCACCTCAACCAATATTCCGCTCTGAATCAACGTGTCAAGAATACCTCTGACCGGTCTATAATCCAGTCTTAAAGTATTACATAGTTTATCAATGTCGGTGCTGTCAGAACTTGCAATTAAATACAATAAATCTTTGATTTTTGAAATTGTCTCTGAACCGAATCTTCGCATTTCTAGTAAATCCTTAATTATCAACTTATCTATCACTCCGGAGACTAATTCAAAAACAATGGATTTTTTATTCTTTAATCTTAAAATAAACGGGAAACCGCCAAAATATAGATAATCTTCTTCTGCATTGGGCGGCATATTAGTAAGATACCTGGAAATTTCGTTTTGATGGTTTTTACAGAATTCAAACAATTCTTCAGCGTCTTTGCTGAATAAAATCGCTTCAACAATTTTATCCGACAGTCCTTTGGGGGGATAAATATTGTTCTTCAGGATCGCATACTCATTAAATTTAAGAGGGTATAATTCCTCTGAAAGGGACCTTCTTGATAAATCCGGGTTTAATTTTATTTTCAGAGCCGAAGAGCCGGTTACAATAACCAGAATATTTTTATGACTTTTTGTCATATCAAAAATATTTTTTAAAAATAGCCCCCATTTTTCATCATAATGAACTTCGTCTAAAAGAATGAGCAATTTTTTATTTAAATCAACAAACCTAACGTCATTTCTTTCCTGGTAATAATTAAAAAATTCATTTAAAGTTATTCCTTCAGCAGATAAACGGCTGACATCTAAATAAATTTTATCGTAGTTCTGCGAAGTAATGTTTGCATACTTTGATTTTTTAGAAAATGAGATAAACTTTGTCGCATAGTAAAGCTGTGCCAAAAGAGTGGTTTTCCCCACACCCCTTATACCCGAAAGAATGTTTATTTTTTCTATTTCTTCTAAGCTATTACCCGCAAATTTTTCTAAAAGGGTCAAATAATAGGAAAAAATATACCTTGTAGGGTTGGGTTTTCCTTCTTCGTCGTAAATATAGCCAGAAAATAGCTTGTCCAACTCTGATGTCCAGAGTCGATAAAAACCTTCTATTTTTTCTCTATTTGCCATATATTTCAATTGTATTAAAATCCAAATGAAACGTCAAACTTAATTGTATTCAAAACCAAATCAAAACTAGCAATATTATACAAATTTCTAAAGTATTTTGCAATCTATCGTCATTATAATAGATTACTTTTTTCCATCTTAAAAAAGGTTGAGTTGATTAAAAAAGAATACTGGGCAGGAATTACTCTCTTGTGGCCCTTACTTCTTTTCCTTCGTCGGTAATAATTACAAATTCTACTCTTCTGTTTTTCTTTTTACTTTCTTCTGTATTATTATCAGCAATCGGTTTTTTATCTCCATAACCAATTGAAACAAGAATTTTGTCCGGGACACCTTTCTTGATTAAATACTGTTTAACAGTATCAGATCTTCTCTGTGATAAATCAAGATTTTCCGTTGCTTCTCCTGAATTATCAGTATGTCCCTCTAGATAAACTTTGTTTGGTTTGAATTCAATTAATAATTCTGCAATTTTATCCAATACAGGAATTACATTTTCTTGAATTGTGTATTCTCCATGTTTAAAATTAATCTCCAGTGCTACCTTATTAAGTAGTTTCACAAATAATACAGATTTAAGTTCATGTGTTGTAGCTGAAGTTTTAACTGATGATTTTCCTTCTTCTGTGATATTAAATGCTTTTATGTAGCGTGTATATTTAGTATGACGTTGAAGCCCGGTTTCAAGCCATACGGATTTACCCTGAAGAACTTCCTGAAGTAATTTATCGTTTTCAGCGTCGTAAATCCTGTATCCATCAGCTCCTTCAACATCCTGCCATTGCCATTCAATGGAAAATGTTGATTTTGGTATACCGTTAAAAACTGCAACAATATCTGAAATTTTAGGTGGAGGTAGTGGTGCAACTGTATGTGGCGGAGTAACCTCTTTAAATAAATCGGTAAAAAAGTATCCGAGTGAAATTCTGTGTGTATTTCCCAAGACATTAAACGGAACATAAGCATAATCCAATCTGATATTTTTGTAATTGTAACCAAACCCTACTGTAAACCAATCAGTATCATAATTTACTCTATAGCCCGCACGCGCTGAAATATCATAAATCAATTTTGATTCTATTCCAAGTAACAAATGCAATTTATTATCCAGTGGTTCTATTATATCAATAGAACATTTAATATTTTGTTCTTTAACAACAAATTCACGGTTGGAGCCAACTCTAATTTCCGTAGGCAGGTCATCAGCAGTATTTATCATTTTGCCTGAAGTACCTATATTTTTTACCGCTACTCCAAGGCACCAATCCTTATCAAGCATATAGTTAGCCCCCATGTCAATTCCAAACCCAAAAGCTGAATTATTATCTATTGCAAGATGGACAAATTTTAAGGCAACCCCAAGCATAACTTCTCTATTCATTAGAAACTGCTTCCTTGCATAACCTGCTGATAAATTCATATCAGAAGCATTGAAAGTTCCTGCTTCAACTGGTATTCCATTTTCGTCCAGCCCTGTAACTCTCGTTAGATTCCCGTAATCCAGGTAAGTTAAACTCAATGCTATTGTAGAATTATTTTTTGTTCTTGACGGTAAGGCAAATGCAATATACCCAAAATTAGTATCAACAAACCAGTTCCCGTAAGTAGTATAGACCTGTGGATATTCAATGGTTACAAGACCCGCAGGATTATAGTTTAAGCAGGAGACATCACCGGTAATTGAAGTAAATGCTCCTGCCATTCCGCTGACGCGGGCAGAAGTATCTATTCTAAGAAAACTACCAGCTTTTGTCCCTGCACCGTAGGGTATTTCTGCAGAGTAGATACTACTATAAGTAATAATCAAAACAAAAATGTATAGTTTTATTCTTTTCATTTTATGATTGCAATCTTTTTATATTCAGTCCTGTCAGGTAATTTATACCTGATAATATATATGCCCATTGCTATCTTGTTGCCACTCCATGCTATTCCGCCATCCTGGGTATCAAATTCTCCGTTACCACCATTCCACTTAACCTGGTGCCTGCCTTTAGTCCTGTAGCCCGAAACCAGCACAACGACCTTTTCACCCGTAATATTGTATATGTCTATTATAACATCCCCATCTTTTACTAAGTCATAGACAATAGTTGCAACATCTTCAGACGGATTAAACGGGTTAGGTCCAATATTATAACCTGTATTGGAGTTAATTACCGGAATGTTAAGTAGTCGTCTGGTTGCCAGACTGTAGTATTTATCGTAGGCTCCGTCACCATTTACATCTATACCCCAGTCAGAAACTCCATCTCCGTTGTAATCCTGAAGTTGAACAACGGTAACTACGTTGTTATCAGGGTCCCAGAGTTTATCCGGTATGCCATCATTGTTTATATCTATAAAATGGTCTATTTTTCCGTCGCCATCGGTATCAATTGACACAACGGCAGTTGATATACCGTCGGGGTCTATAAATGTCTCATAACCGTTATTTGGATTTCCATCCTGGTCCAGCGCCTGTTCATTGTTGCCGTTTCCATTCACATCGCTTGTCTTTGATGGAATTGCTGAATAACTGTTAATTGTCATGTTACCCGGATTATAGTATTTATCGTTAGTCCCGTCACCATTTGAATCATATACATAGTCAAGAATTTCGTCACTATTTACATCAACTACTGTTATTGTGCTTATTATATTGCTGTCGGGGTCCCAGTAAATTTCTGGATTTGAATCACCTGAAGTGGAAATAAAGAAGTCGTATTTACCATCGTTATCTCCGTCTATTTTTACTGTAGCAGTGGTTCCCTGATTTATGTATGATTCATATCCGTTTGATGTGTTTTCATCAACATCGTATACGTTCTCCGGGATACCATCGCCGTTTATATCTCTTGATATCTTATTTGGCTCAACAAATATCCATAAATTAGTTTCTAAACACGATACTGTAGAACCGAAAGAATCATAGGCATATACTCTCCAGTAGTATGTTGTGAAAAAATCAAGATTAACATCAAAAGTAAATGCTGAACTTATCAATCCTGATGAAGCAGTATATACCGAAAAACCAGAAGCAGTTGAATGTCTGAATTCATACATTACTGAATCGCCGTCGGGCTCAGTGGAGTCAGACCAGTCAAATTCGGGTTTTCTAGTTGTTACTGTTTGCCCATTTGTTGGAGTTGTTAGACTAAATGGCGTTGGGGCACTGTTACTTGTAACATACAGCCACCACTCCGTAGATGTTGTAGTTGCAGCATAAGAGTCATACGCATTTACTTTCCAGAAATATGTTGTGAAATTATTCAGGTTTGATGACGGCGTGAAGTTAGAAACGACTAACCCGATAGAACTTGTAGTTGTTGTCCAGGCAGCGCTCGTGCTGTATAAAATATCGTATTTTAACCAGTCGCCGTAACTACCATCGTCAGCACCAGCACTTGAATCAGACCAGTCAAATGTCGGTCTGCGTGTCCCGACAGTCCCGGAGGATGATAGCAGAGAAAATACAGCAGGTGAAGTATTATAAGGAATTCCCACCGGGACAGGATAAGTCGTATTCAATACTGACCAATTATTATTAATTTCATCTCTCGTTTTTATAGCAAAGTAATATGTGACATTATTTGTTAAGCCCGTTACTAATAGGGTTTCAATATTGCCAGGACCAACATTAGTTGCTAATGAAATTCTATAAGGATATTCTGAAGATGCATTATTCCAATCAGTATCATTGGAAAAAGATACCGTCGTAGAACATCGGATTTCGTACTGACCATTATTTATGTTGTTAATATATCCATCATCACCTGGAGATGTCCAACTAAGTGTTACTCTATTAAATGCAGGAAGTGCAGAGAGATTTGTAACTTGTCCCGGTGTAACATATACTGCAACACTCCGCGTGGAACTCCAGTTGCTGTAGAAACCTGAATTGTCTTTTGAGCGAACCCTCTACCAATAAAGAGATTCAGAAATTGAGAGATTCAGACATTGAGAGATAGTAGGGGCAGAACTGTATGAGACAGTTGTAAAGTCAGTGGATGTCGCAAGTTGCAGTTCATAATTTGATACTCCTGATATAGTATCAGTTGAATCAGACCAGTCAAAAGTTAGTGTGACTTGATTTGTAGTTGTCCCATTTATGGGACTGATTAAATCTGGCACTGTCGGTGGTTCGTTTGGAACATAGGTTGACTGTTGAGTTGACCAGGAACTTGAACGAAGTCCTGTATCTATTGTTCTTACCTGCCAGTAGTAAGTTGTATTTTCTATTTTTAATTTTAGATTGAATCCCGGCTGTGTTGAAGAAGCAACGCAGAAACCGTGTGGGTAGTTGCCAAATGTGTGGTCATCCATTGAGCCGACACCTGCACCAGTTGACGGCGAAATAATCCATTTTTTCAAATTGTCTGATATTGGTTCCGTAGCGATACGAATATTGTAGTAAAGTCCCTTCGCTGAAGTCGCCCCGGGATTGGTATCCGTTCCATCAGCCCATCTTAACTCTAATTTGCCTGTTGTTGAACTATAATGTGATGAAAATCCGCTTGATGGTGCTGTTGGTGATGAATTTGCATTACCAAAGTCCGCTTCCAATGATTTATATATCAGATTGTTCCCCCCGTAATCTCCCACAACTATGTCTAAATCACCGTCATTGTCATAATCACCCCAGGCAATTGCAGTGGTATTTTCAGCACCTGCTGTCTGACCAGTGTCTGAAAATGTTCCATCTCCGTTGTTCCTGTATATCGGATTATTCTGACTATAATTCCCAACAACAATATCTAAATCACCGTCATTGTCATAATCACCCCAGGCAATTGCAGTGGTATTTTCAGCACCTGCTGTCTGACCAGAGTAAATAAAACTACTGGCAACTGCTGATTTTGTATCAGACCATACAGACCAGTTAGTGGCGTTTTCATCTCTTGCACGAATCCAGAAATAATATGTTGTTCGTGGTTTTAAGCCAGTAATGGTTTCTGAATATGTTTTACTCTTTATCCAACTACTTGATATTTCCATTGTCCATTCCGCTATATCAGGTGTGGCAGATGGATTTGAACTGTATTTCACTTTTCACTTTCCACCTTCCACATTTCCACTATACCCATCATCCCCGGGGGCTACCCATTGTAATTGCACCTGCGAATCAGTTACTGCTACAACTCCAGTCACCTGACCCGGTGGGATTGTATCTACATCTATAAGATGTTTTGAGAGCCAGATGTTATTGCCACCTGCAGTTTCATAACTAACACCAGTTAACCAGACAGCATTGGTTGAGATGGTATCAATAGTGATACCATAGCCCTCATCAGAACCATTACCAGAACCATTAATTGTTGTGCTGGTTTGCAGAACTAAGTTAGAATTATATTTTGCTATCCAGATGTTGTTGTTTGCTCCTTCATAAACACAACCAGTAACATACACATCTCCACCGCCTACCGTTATACCCCAGCCCTCATCATAACCATTACCAGAACCATTAATTGTTGTGCTGGAATAATTAAATATTGCAAATGTCGGCATTGCAACTGAAACAATTACAAAAAGACACACAAATATAGTAAATATAGTGCCAGGTCTTGAAGTGAGAGTTGATAAATCGTTTTTATTCTTCATATTTGGTTCTCATTGGAATCCCGAACTTAAGTTGGAATCCCGAACTTGTTCGGGTAGTACTATCAAGTTTTGTCATGTTTTGATTTCTTTTGTTATTTTTTAGCCCCAATAAATTCGATAATCCTGCGGACAAGTTGGGGAATCCGGTTACGTAAGCACTCACTGAACCGTGTCTAAAATTTTTCAGCTAATATTTTACAAAATAATTTTTGTAAAAACAAATCAAAAAACTTTCCGCTAAAATAAACTTGCCTGACTGATGTTATTATAGCATATACCCCCCAAGTCAAGAGGCAAGTAAAAACCATTTGTGGGTGGAGGTATGTTAGAATTTTGAAGTAAAACTTATTCGATAGGTATTACACAAGTTGTAAATGTGCTTCCATATCAATTGGTAAAGCACGAGGTTTCGGTGACTTGAATCTCGCTACGAAATCAATAATAGTTAAACCACATATTTCTTTTGTCTTTGGATTCAACCTCAAAAGAATACCGTCATCCACCTCACGACTTACTGCTTTTTTGGGTTTACCAATTGATAAGTATAGAATATCTGCCCGTTTGTCGTAAGAAAAATTCATTCTTGTTTTTGCCATATCAATTCACCTTCCTTTATTCTATCTGTGATATATGCTGTTTTTATTGTGTTCTGAACAACATCGGTAACTACAACAAAATATAGCTTGAATTTCAATTGTTTATAATAGAGGTGGCGATTATAAAACCTCTTGCTGCGAAAAATATATATTGGGTCCGAAAGAATAGTTGATAATCTATTAAACTTGTCTATCATTTCAGGATGTCCACTAATAATGTGTTCCCAGACATCAGGATAAAGTACAAAGTGTTTTCCAAATAAATCAATAAATGTCTTTTTTTCTTGCACTGAATATTTACCTCAATTCTATATTCCCAATCTATATTATACAAATTTAAAAATTTGAAGTAAAATTACTTATTATCCAAAAATCTTTTTTTGAGATCTTCTATTTTATCTTTCGCATCCTGGTCATATGGCTTTAACATTAAAACAATTTGAAATT
>MNXB01000110.1 GCA_001871125.1 Elusimicrobia bacterium CG1_02_37_114 | reverse complement strand
GGAGATATTTAATGTATTTGGATAACTTGAATAACAAGGGAATAGCAAAACTAGCTATAATAATCTGAATTGCAATAATAGCAATTAGAAGTTTTTTTCTTAAATTCCCTTCAAGTAAAATTGATGCAGAGGAATCTTCAATTTTAGCATTTACAGATTTATTAATGTTATCTAATTTTTCATCTATAAGTCTGCTTTTTTCTTCAACCTTAGAAAGATTTTGTTGCACCGATTCAAATGCAGATGAGGTAAAATTCTTAAATTCACTAATCTGTTTTTCAATATTTTGTGTAGATTTTAGCATACTATTACCTATTTCCAAGAGATGTGACATATCACTCTGGATGTCGTAATCTCCTATCCTTTTTACAATTTCAGTTCCTTCTTTCACAAACTCGCCTGTCCTCGTTATTATTTCATTACTAGCTTTGATTACGGCTTCAACTTTCGTCTGAGCATTATCCAGAAGTTCAGCTGCGTTTTTCATACGCCTTAATTTGCTACTTATATCTTGTATCACTTGTTCAGCTTCTAAAACTCTGTCTATATCAGCCATTTTTCTATCCCCCTTTTGACAATATTTGATAAAATTGACTACCTTCTGCAGCCTTCAACGCTTCGGCTGTTAACAAAGTTACCAACATTTTAATAATTACTTGATTCCTATATTCTTTATTTGATTCTAAAAATTTTCGCACAAAGTTCCTCGTCCCTATTTCACGTAGAATCATTTCTATTACGATAGACGCTAAATCAGGCCTACATTTGTCTATCTCATGAATAAGTGCAAGTAATATTTCTTCGGGATCAGTCAATCCCCCATATTGATTATCTATTTGTATGATTAATGTCCGGCTTTCCTGTTGAACACTTGAATCACTCTCGGTAGCACTTCTTGCTCTGGCGCAGGTTGATAAGTATCTTAAGCCTATGTTGCTCGGATCTTCATCCAACACTCTACGGGTTGTACCGACTAGTCTTTTGACTTGCTCTAAGTCTTGTACTTTTTTTAATACTTCTTGAATTTTATCCAAACCTATTTGGTCAAATGGTAAGTTAACCCATTTTTTCAAAATATCAGAGAATTCTGACTCCTGAAGATACGCCAAAATACTATCACGAAATTGTTCACTAGATTTGAATGACCGGCAAAGTTCTGCCATTGTACGTAGTGCCTGTTTCCGTTTTGTAACTATCTCATCATAGACGAAATCAATCAGTTTATCTAACGTAGATTGCAAAGCAAGATTCTGGGAATCTAAAGAAATATCTTGTGTTTTAGCCTCGACATATCCTTCAAACTTATACTTCTTTAAATACTCTTTTGAATGTTCTTTAATCTCAATCGGTGTAATATTCTTTACTTGGACCTTAAAGGTTTGTAGTCGCCAGTCTACAGAATAGTCTTCAACAACTCCAAGTATCACCAATCTAAATATTGCCTTTTCCCTCTTTACTCGTTCGTCATTCTCTCCAAAATTGAGAGTTACTGTATTCGTAGCGTTTATCTTCATCTTAGCCACAGCAGGATATAAATCATTAGTCCATAGTTCATATGCGTAAAGTTTCTCATCTTCACGATCCTGGTATGTCTTGAAGAACAACCACATTTGAACCAAAAGATCACCCCTGTCATTTCGTTCAATCTCATTTATTTTTTGAGAAGATATACGGTGATCAGGTTCGTTCAGAATATCTTCTGCTGTTTCCCAATTGTTATCACTGTAGATAATAAAACAATGAGCCGAGTTTGGAATTCCGTCACGTCCAGCCCTACCTGCTTCCTGATAAAAAGCTTCAACAGAATGTGGTATGTTATAGTGAATAGTATACCGAATGTTTGGCTTATCTATACCCATGCCAAAAGCTTTTGTAGCAACAATCTCTTGAATATGGTTATGCTTGAAGTCTTTCTGAACTCTTATTTTATACGCCCTATATTCATCTTCTTTAAACTTAGGCCATTTGGGCGTTTTTCCAGAATAAAAATGGTTGTGACCCAACACGCTAGCTATATAAACGACACCCATTTTACCGCTGGCATGTGGACAAAATACCAACCCGCTGTTGGTACGATCACCGTGAAGATCAAAGAAAGTTTGCGGATTTTTTCGGAATATCCTTGGTAATGATTCTTTAACGGTTTTTAATCTTGACAATTTTTCTTTCGTATCAACTAACTCAACATGAAAAACAAATTCTTTACGGTCAAATGACTTGGGAAGTACAATAGCCTCTTCCTCCTTAATACCTAGCTCCATTTGAACATCAGTAAGCACAGCAAAGGAGGCTGTCCCTGTAAGACCGACCAGTGTGGGAGGATCATTGCCTTCTCGTGTACAATATTTTTTAATGTTTCGTGCCAGATGCAAATAGGAGGGTCGAAAATCATGTCCCCATTCTGATACGCAGTGCACTTCGTCTATGACTGCTAGGGAAATCGGGAATTGGGCTACCAAAGTCTTTAACTGTCCACGGAACTCTTCCGTTTGCAAACGTTCAGGGGCAATAAACACATAATACATCACTCCTTTAGCCATATTATTAAGTGCGATGTTCTTCTGGTTAGTATCAAGAAGGCCAGAAATTGATCCTGTGCGGTCAAACCCCATAGTTCTTAAATTGTCCTCTTGATCTTCCATTAAAGCGACTAAGGGATCAATAACAATTGTAACACCGGGCAGTAGTAAACTAGCAAGTTGGTATGTTAAAGATTTACCTCCTCCAGTAGGAAGTAATACAATAGATGTCTTTCCCTGGAGTAATCTAGAAATGACACGTGCTTGTCCCTCCCAGAAATCATATTTACGAAAAATCGTCTGTAAAAAATATCGTAGAGCACTATATTTATCTTTAGAAATTGGAAGCAAATTATCAGCTGATTTCGATATAAGGGCCTCTTCTAAATCTTTTAGCTCATAAGTTAAAGGTAAAGACCATTGTAATTTTCTAAATTCATAATTAATAGGCGCGGTTCTTACTTCAACTGTCTTAGCAGTCATATTCTTCAAAAACTCTAATTGCTTAACACCTTTTTGGCCGCTGAATAATGTAAAACTGTGGGAAATGATAAGGTCATAGTCAATATCAGGTTCCTGTCTAAATTCTATATTGAGATTGTCTATCTTAGGTATAGCAACAAGCGGTTCACTCCCGACAAGATGAAGAGTAATATTGGAAAGCGGAGGTAATGTTGGAGAAAGAGTAGAGATATTTTTCCACAACTGAATTAATTGATAAATGGCTTCTGGAATAGCTACAACATCTTCCTCAATGACTAAAATTTTAACTTTCTCTTTTACAGGGAAAGATTGATACCGAAGCATTTGAATAAGTGCCCGTAAGCAACGGTGAACGATGTGCGGTAATAGTATGGCGGTAAATGCAGTGCTTTTTAACTCCTTGTTCAGTGTTGTTGCGTCCATACGGGATAGAGTTTCTTTGTCTTCTGAAGATAATGAAAATTTGAATGAGTTGAACCAACTGGTAAGATTTTCGCGAACTTTCTTGGCAGGAATTCTGAAAACTTGCCAACCATTGCTCTCTAAAATACTATCACGTTGTCGATCATGTTGTTTTTCTTGTTCGTGTTGCTCTCCATCTATTTCAAATACCCACTTGATATTTTCTATTTGTAGTGAAAAATCAACTCTATTATCTTTGATACTCTGATCTTCATATCCTACAAGATGGCTTATTAATTGCTGTCTTTGTAAATACGCTTGAAGGCCAATTGAGAAGAATTTCTCAAATTTATCATAAAATATCTGCTCCTCTTCGCTACAGATGCTTTTGAGATTTTCGTCAAGTTTTAATTTTGATTGATGTTGAACATACTCTTTTGAATAATGCATGTACATTTGCTCTCTAGCATCAGTCAAAAGTTTTTTAAGATTTATCTTTTGCGGTAACTCAATCTGCCTGCCCACAAGTCGATTACCGGTTTTAGCAGATAAATCTTGAGTTTGAATTTCCTGAAGGTTACTGGACTTCAAAAGTCTTTCTTCGAAATTCAGATCTGCTAAGGTTGGATTACCCCGGGAAACAATTTTGTCTAAAACCGCTGTGAGTGAACAAAGTTTTTCGTCCTCTGTCTCATAGGGTTCGCCACCTGGGAATTCAATACTTGCGTGTGAATGTTTGTGGAGTAATTCTGAAAGACTGCGGATGAACTGCTCACAATGAGGATTCTTTAAAGTTTCCCAAAGTGATAATCTTGCAGATGCGCTGAGATATATTCGATTCATACTGTTTTAAAATATTCGATATTGTAACCTGAAAAACAAGTCACTCTTTCAGCTCAATTGGCAATTTCTTCTTTAGTCTTTCAATGTTTGCTTCGCTGTCTGATATGAATTCTTTTATTGTCTTTTTTTCTTTTGCGTCTTCGGTGCTATCAGATTTCTTTTTAGCCACTTCGATACCCTTCTCTAATTGGGCAATTGCTTCCTCAATTTTACCTAAAGTTTCGTAGCTATTAGAAAGATTAAAATAGACATCATAATTATTAGGTTTAAGTTCTATCGCCTTGTTATATTCTGCAATAGATTCATATAGAGAAACAAAAGTCTTGCAATAATGAGCGTAACCTAGCCAATAGTGAGCTATATCAAACCAAGGACGTTCTTCTACGATTTTTTTGAATATCTCTATAGCCATATCTGGATTATATTTTGCTTCGTCATATGTAGGTTCTCCAACATAAGTTTTTCCTATTTCAATCTGCTTAATGATATCTGCTATAATTTCTGCCAAACGCTTTTCGATATATTCCTTGAAGCTCCATTTAGGAATAGTTAAAATCATCGGTTTAGCGTAGTTAATAGGAACTGCAAAATTTAAGTTTTGTCCTTCCTCAAATAAACTGGTAACAATTCCAATAACTTCTCCATCCATATTAAAAACAGGAGATCCGCTACTACCCAAAGAGATGGGAGTAGTTATTTGAAAACACTCATATCCTAACTCCCGTCCTTGGACAGAGCGTCTTCTTGCGCTGATTATACCTTTAGAAATTGAACTTTCTAAACCTTCAGGATTTCCGATTGTAAAAACTTGTTCTCCAGTTCTAACCTTGTCAGAATCTCCTAATCTCACAACAGGGAGATTCAAAGCTTTGATTTTAATAACAGCAATATCTCTTTTGTGGTCAATGTCTATAATTTCAATTCTATCATTATTGTAAGTATCACCGTTTGAAAGTTTTATTTCAGCACCTGAAAAACAATCCTCTAATAAATGATCGACTGTTAAAATAACTCCTGATGGATTAATAATAAAACCTGAACCTTGAATGCGTTGGGAGGGGTCTTCTTCATCCCGTACAGTTATATAGACTACAGCTTGTGCTTGTTTTTCATATGTCTTTTCAATTACTTTACTTTCGATAGGTACTTCATTTTCTGCATAAGCCTCGTTGATGGATAAAGAAAAAAAGATCAGGAAAAGAAAAATACTCATTAAAAAGATACACTTGCCAATATTCACTTTCATAAAACTTTTCATTTTTCTCCTTTGCCCAATAAAAAAGGGGCTAACAAATCCCCCTACCAGTAACTCACAAGTAAACCTGATAAGAAGACCGTAACCTCTTGCTATGCTTTCGCACAACGGGACTACAGCCTTCTTCTTACTCGTGAGTTAAGCAGGAATTATCCTATCTTATAAGAAAAAGGCTAAAGGTATTATCCTCTCAAAGAACAAATACTATATAGAGCTGATATGTTTTGCTTGTGGATAAATTATGTAAGAGGGGATTTTAAAATCTTTTCTTGTCTGAGGACTCAATTTTCCTAAAATCTCACAGATTCTCATTATCCTCACCTCATCAGTAATAAGATGCAGATTTCCAAAACCCAACATTCTTACCAATTCAATCCCTGCTGAAATAAATAAAATATCAAAAGTGGAGAGAAACCATTGTTTCTCTTCTCCTTTCCTTTTTCTGATTAAGTAATATTGATGTTCAAAAGGGACAATGTAATCTGCATTCAAGATATGATACCTATTAAGTTCATAATGATATATCAATTTAGCATTGTGAATAGCATCTTTAAATTCTTCACGGCATTTTTCATACTCTTTTTGAGTTATATTCCTGTGGTCTGTATATCTAAAACGGTATTTAGCAAAGGCATTAAAGACTTCAGCAATGCAGAAGTTGGTCATAAATAGGAAGGCTTTTCCCTCTTGTTTTTCTCGAATTAAACAATCAATTTTAGAGGTCTTACGAGGATATTCGGAAGGAATGAAATGGTATATAATGGCACTGCTATCAATTAAGTAATACTTCATTCTTCTTTGCCGTGCCTCATTTCCAAAATCATTTTAGAGGCTTCTTCGCCAGTGATTCCTCTGGAAGCAAAAATTTTCCTTATCTCTTCTACCCTTTTCTTCTCCTCTTTAATTTCCTCAGGAGACCATTTAGGACTTCCATTAAACTTTTCTCTTTTTTTCACTTCTCCCTCCTTTTTTAAAATAAGCATAACATTAACAAATAAATAAGTCAAAATATCTGGTGTCCAAATAGTGTCCAGTCAGGGGTAAAAACAGGTAAAATTGAGTAAAAAGGAGTAAAAAGAAAAATTAGCCGAAATGCTTGCTATCTCTTGCTTTTCCGCTCACTGCTTGCGTTTTGAGACTTTTGCTTTTTTGGTCTGATAAGGCAGGGGTCGATGGTTCGAGTCCATCTGCGCCCACTATTGGACCAACCACTTGTGTTTTATTTTTGTAACCAACCCTTATCTAACCAGTATTGATACTCTTCTATCCACTCATCTTTTCTCATCTGGATTATTTTCTTGAAATGCTCCTTACCTTTATCAATAATTTTTATTTGCTCGGGGAACATTCTTTTTTCTTTGATATCTAAAACTGACTTATTACCTAATCTTGAAATCACAGAGATGGATAACTTCGGTCTTTACAGAATCAGAACATCCTTTTAATACTTCTTTAGCTAAAAGAAAAGTCTGACTTTTTTCTTTATGTGGGCTTGAAGAAATAAGCATTATCTTCATCTTTCCTCTCGCATTTATTAAATCTTCCTTACTTAACGCAATTAAAAAAATCCCCAATCTGACTAAGTTTTAGTTAAATTGGGGATAAATAACGCTTTTGGAAAGTCGTCATTGCAAAACTCATATTAGCACAAATCTTATTGTTTGTTAAGCAGAGACGCTTTGGCAAAGAATTTCCAGACATACTAAATCCTTATCTGAAAGAGATAGCCGAAACGGTATATTGATTTGAGGATTTAAGGGGTATTCTGAGAGAGTAGGGTGGATTGTAGTAACCCCTGAATCTGTGATAGAATAAACCAAGATATAAACAAAGTAGTTCGGATATGAATAGTAGAAGGTTTCCAAATTAATATTGCAGTCCATGCTGTCATTGCGAGGAGTGAAAACGGTTGCGAGGCGAAGCCGAAGCAAACTCGGAGATTCCTCGTTTCACTCGGAACAAGCTCCGCAATCCCTTTGTGGATAACGATATGAGATTGCTTCGCTGTCGCTCGCAATGACAAACCATAACAACATTATTTGAAGAACGCTCTAATAGTTATTTGCAATTGTGGGTGGAAATGTTATGAAATGTCCATCTTGTAATTATAATCTCAAACAATATAAATACCATGGATTAGTTGTTGATATTTGCCCAAATTGTAAAGGTATTTGGTT
>MNXB01000021.1 GCA_001871125.1 Elusimicrobia bacterium CG1_02_37_114 | reverse complement strand
GTCAATCACTGAACCCTTTTGAATTAAGTAAAACCATAGACATAAAATTAGATAGAATTTATCAGATGCGGACTAAAAAAATAAAAATTCAAAGAACATTTGAAGAAAGATTCAATGCTGAAATTTTACAAGACCTTTCTAGATATAATTATAGTAACATTCTTAGATGATTTGACAGGGTTTGCAAAAAAAGTATCTTTTTACTATACTATATATTATGTTAAAAACTTTTATAGAAGATATAAAAACAGTTTTTGAAAAAGACCCCGCTGCTAAAAACTTTTTAGAGGTAATTATCTGCTACCCCGGGCTTCATGCACTGTGGTTTCACCGCATTGCACACTATCTTTATAAAAATAAATTCTATACAACAGCACGGCTTATATCCCACTTCTCAAGACATTTTACAGGAATTGAAATCCATCCCGGTGCAAAAATTGGTAAGAAACTTTTTATTGACCACGGTATGGGAGTGGTGATCGGGGAGACGACAGAGATTGGAGATAACTGTTTGATATACCAGGGAACAGTTCTGGGAGGGACAAGTCTTAAAAAAGAAAAGAGACATCCCGCAGTGGGTAATAATGTCGTGATAGGTGCGGGGGCTATACTGTTAGGCCCGATAAAAATCGGCAACAACGCAAGGGTGGGCGCAGGTTCTGTTGTTGTCCACGATGTCCCTGACAACGCCTCTGTTATAGGCGTGCCGGGAAGAGTCGGGCTTGGATTTTCGCAATCAGAAATTGACTGCTTAGAACACGGCAGACTCCCCGACCCTATCTCTGATGGGTTTAAACTTCTATTAAAAGAGATTGATAAACTTGAAAGCCGCTTAAAGAAGATAGAAGAAAAATGCGGAATAGAGACGGAAACCGATAAGTCCTTAGAAGAAAAGAAAAAAGAAGTTGAGAAAGAATTTGAATAACTCCATAATTAAAAAAATTAATGAACTAAAACAAAAACACAATGCGGTCATAATTGCGCACAACTATCAACTGCCGGAAGTACAGGACATAGCAGACTTTGTCGGCGATTCTCTGGAGCTTTCAATTAAAGCAAGTAAGACAGACGCAAAAGTTATAGTTTTCTGCGGTGTCCGTTTCATGGCCGAAACTGCATCCATACTCTCTCCCGATAAAACTATCCTGTTACCTGACATCAATGCCGGCTGTCCTTTGGCAAATATGATTACACCCGAAGATGTCTTAAAACTTAAAAGAGATAATCCCGGCAGGCCCATAGTTGCCTATGTAAATACCTCCGCGGCAGTTAAGTCTGAAGTGGATGTATGCTGCACAAGTGCAAATTCAGTAAAAGTAATTTCTTCACTTAATGGCGATGAAGTGCTCTTCGTGCCTGATAAATATTTAGCAGATTACACTGCCAAAAAAACAAGTAAAAAAATCATCCCCTGGAATGGTTACTGTGTTGTGCATATGAGAATCTCAGCTGAAGATATAAAAAAATTAAAAAGAAAATATCCCGGCGCAAAGGTTATGGTTCATCCTGAATGCAGGCCGGACGTGGTTGAGATTGCAGACGCCGTGGTTTCAACTTCAGGTATGGCACGCTATGCTAAAGAGACTAATGCAGAGACATTTATCGTAGGGACCGAAGTGAGTATGCTGCACAGACTAAAAAAAGAAAACCCGGACAAAAAATTCCTGCCGGCAAATGAAATGGCTGTCTGTGAAAATATGAAATTGATAAATTTAGAGAAAGTTTTGTGGTGTCTGGAAGATATGCAGTATGTAATAAAAGTTCCTGACGAAATAAGAAAAAAAGCAATAAAGTCAGTCAACCGCATGACACAACTTGTATAGTAGCGTCCTAATTTATTAGGACGAAAAATGTAGGGGTGACATTCATGACACCCTGAAAGGAGAAATCAAGATGCTTGGACTTTTTGGTGGTTTTACTTCATTAGTCACGGCAATTTTCGTAAGTTTTCTGAGTATGTTATTCGTATGGTATTTAGCAGGGAAAATTTTAAGGATGGACCCGGGGACCGAACTAATGCAGAAGATTTCTAATTCAATTCATACCGGTGCAATGGCCTTTCTCAAACGAGAATATACAATTATAGCATATTTTGTTTTTGTTATAGCCATTATAATGTTTATTTTTATCGCGAGGAAAACTGCAGGAGCATTTATTGTCGGTGCTTTATGTTCATTAACCGCCGGGTATATAGGTATGACGGTTGCTACAAAATCAAATGCAAGAACAGCACAGCAGGCAGCAAAATCCTTCAACGATGCCCTGAACGTTGCTTTCCCCGGCGGTGCGGTTATGGGTATCTCGGTCGCGGGGTTGGGTTTGTTCGGTTTGAGTATAATATATTTAATTTTTATTTTGACTTCAAAACAACCTGATTTTTTAAATAGTGTCATATCGGCGACACAACTCATTGTAGGATTTTCAATGGGTGCCTCATCTGTTGCTCTCTTTGCACGCGTGGGCGGAGGTATTTATACAAAAGGTGCGGATGTCGGTGCGGATTTAGTCGGTAAAGTTGAAGCGGGTATCCCCGAAGATGACCCTCGCAACCCGGCTGTCATTGCCGACAATGTCGGAGACAATGTGGGTGATGTCGCGGGTATGGGCGCGGATTTGTATGAGTCTTACGTAGGCGCTATTGTCTCCGGGTTGGTCATTGCCGTAGCACCCAATCCAATAATAGATATAGCAGGCGCTATGTTCATATTGTTACTCTCTGCTTTAGGCATAGCAAGTTCGGTTGTCGGTATCTTCTTCGTCCCGTTTGCCAACGCAAAATCCGAGGAAGACCCGCAGAAAGTACTGAACAAAGGCATGATTTCAGCAGTGGTGATTTTTGCGGTGGGTGCATTTATACTGTCAACAGTCTGGTATAAAAACATAAATGCTTTCTGGTCTGTCCTATCCGGACTTGTTGCCGGTATGATTGTAGGTTTTGTTGCACAGTATTATACTTCAGGAAAAATTGTTAAGGCAATAGCTGAATCAGCCAAAACAGGCCCTGCAACATGTATATTAGAAGGTATGGCTCAGGCAATGAAATCCACTGTTGTCCCGTTGGTTGCTATAGCACTGGCAACAATTATTGCATACCAGTGTTCGGGAATATTCGGTATAGCACTGTCTGCTATCGGTATGTTAGCGTTGGTGGGGACAACAGTAGCAATTGATGCTTACGGTCCCATTGCCGATAATGCGGCAGGTATAGCGGAAATGGCACATATGGGACAGGAAGTCAGAACCAGGGCAGAACGGCTTGATGCAGTGGGTAATACGACAGCCGCTATAGGTAAAGGTTTTGCTATAGCTTCGGCAGCACTGGCTGCACTTGCTTTGTTTGTAGCATTCGCACAGACTGTCAACTTAAAGTTAATAGATTGTTTAAATCCTAAAGTTGTAGCGGGTGTCCTGATAGGCGGTATCGTGCCGTTTATGTTCTGCTCGGCAACAATCAAGGCGGTTGGCAGGGCAGCATATAAAGTTGTTGAAGAGGTTAGAAGACAGTGGCGCGAAATACCCGGATTGATGGAAGGCAGGGTAATGCCGGATTCATCCAAATGCGTTGATATAACTACGAAATCCGCACTTACAGAAATGATAGCCCCCGGCCTGTCGGCAGTTGTTTTACCTATTGTCATAGGTGTCCTGCTGGGAGTTGAAACATTGGGCGGTTTTCTTGTAGGTTCACTTGTCGTAGGTGTTCCGATGGCACTGTTTCTTGCCAATGCAGGCGGTGCCTGGGATAATGCAAAAAAATATGTTGAAGAGGGTAACTTAGGCGGTAAAGGTTCTGATGTCCACAAAGCAACCGTGATTGGTGACACAGTGGGTGACCCCTGCAAGGATACCGCCGGGCCGTCAATAAACATTCTATTGAAACTTATGGCAGTCGTCTCGCTGGTATTCGGTCTGGTCATACAAAACTTACACCTGTCCCTGTCAAATTTATTACCCTTTTTGAAATAACAAAATTATGAAAGAACAACCGAGGGAGAAACTTGCAAGATTAGGGCCGGAAGGTTTAAAGAACAGCGAACTTTTAGCGCTCCTTTTAAGGACAGGCTATAAAGGGAAAAATGTCTTTACGCTTGCTGAGAACCTGCTCCAGAAATATCCTAAAAGCGAACTTTTTGAAATGCCGTATAAGAACTTGAGCAAAATAAAAGGCATAGGCAAATCAAGGGCAGCGGTTATTGTCGCTGGATGTGAATTATCTAAAAGGCTCTTTAATAAGTCAACTCATCTACAGATAATAAAACCGCTGGATGTCGTTGCCCAGGTGCAGGAAATAATATCCCGTAAGAAAGAACACTTTGTTGCACTCTACCTCAACGCCCGCAATGAACTCCTCCGCAGGGAATTTATCTCTATAGGCATACTTGATGCGAGTATAGTTCATCCCAGAGAAGTTTTTGGACCTGCAATAAAACACTGTGCTGCAAGTATTATTCTGGTACACAACCACCCTTCAGGCAATACTAATCCTTCGGAAGACGACAGGAACCTGACCAAGAAGTTAATTGATAGCGGTGAAATACTCGGAATTGAAGTCCTTGACCATATAATTGTAAGCTCAAACGATTACTTCAGTTTCAAAGACAACGGGATATTATGAGCAAAAACATTAAACGTTTTTTGTCGTTGTGGGTCCCCGTAATGTTACTCTGTGTAATAATATTCTACTGTTCAAGTATACCCGATTTATCAATAAAACAACTTGGTATATGGGACCTGATTTTTCGTAAAATAGCGCATTTCACTGAATTCGGTATTCTGGCGCTATTGTTATATCGTGCGATTAAAGGTTCAACAAACTGGTCAACAAGGAAAGTTTTCTTCTGGGCAATATTCTGGACAATAGTTTATGCTGTCACAGACGAATATCATCAATATTTTGTACCCAGTAGAATAACTTCGGCATACGATGTCCTTATAGACTCGGCAGGTGGTATATTCTGGACAATGTTCTATATTATAGGTAAACAAAGAAAAACTTTAGAAAGTGAAACCAATAATGAAACCGATAAAAAACAGAACTGACATTCATTTAATTATCATTTACCTTTTAACATTGACCGTTTTTTCAGGGTGTGGCGTAGAGTATAAATTTAACAGAGCAAAAAACCTTGAAAAAGACGGACGATATGAAGAATCTATAAAGATATATAAAGAAATTGCAGACAGGTATCCGCTCAACGTCCATGTGCCTGAATCATTGTATTGCGCAGGAAGAATCTACCAGCAAAAACTAAAAAATTACACTCAGAGCCAGGATTTATTTTCTGAATTGCTGAACAGGTTCCCCGCTGCAGATAAATGGAAGGAATTAGCAGTCCTTGGTATTTTTAATTCACCAAACTATTTCCCGCTTTTTGACGAGAATTTATGGGTTGAGGGTGATTCGCAATCCTACGGGAAAAACATGCGCGTTGAACGCAACTGCAAAAAGATTTCCGGACAGAAATATTTGATAAGCAATAAATACTATGCGGGTGAAAAAATTGTTACTACAGTCTCAAGATATTACACAAAGAAAGATTATAAACTCCACGAATTTAACAGTGCGGATGATAAGGAATCCACTATATTACTGGACTTTCCCTTTTACAAAGGTAAAACCTGGACAACTTTACGCGATGGACAAAAGACGAGATTTACAATAGTTGACAGCAGTGTTTCCGTTAAAGTTCACGCTGGTAAATTTGATAATTGTCTGAAAATCAGAGAAGAAAACCTAAGTTTCCCAAGCGCCTATAAATACAAATACTATGCACCTGAATTAGGTTATATACTCACTACAGTTGCAAGTGTAAAAGAACCTGCCGAACGACGTCATTCAGAACTGCTCTCATCCAAAGTAATTCCTGAATAGATTTGTGCCAATTTTATATTCACTAAAGGGGGATTTGGTTTGTATGGTGAGCGTAAAAGAATTGTTTGCTCAATTATCGATTTGTTTTACTATCTTTTTAAGGATTTCTTAGAATACTATGCGTTCCAATTCTTCTCATATATAGTATTCGTTCTTGTTCATCTATGTAATATGTAAATCTATATTCCATTGATATACTTCCTTCCCAAATTCCTGGACAACACTGAACTTTTTTAGTTCTTAGAGAAGGGTGAAACCTATTGTTTTTTAAATAATCAAACTTTTTTAGAGTAGTGTTTTGTATATGTTTGGGTAGTTTAGCGAAATCTTTCTCAAAGGAACTTAGTATTCTTATTATCATTTAACTAATTTCTTCAATGATTTTACAGCTGACTTCATATCTTTATATTCTTTGTATTTGTTTTCTTCCATATCTTTGTCAGCTTCTTTTTCCTTTTCCTGCCACTCCTTTGTCCAAAACCATGACTGGGAAGGGTCAATGACTTGTGCCGGTTTTAATGTTAGGCTATTTCCGGATATTTCTACCTGTAGATAATCTCCTGTTTTGCAATGACACTGTTTTCTGAATTCAGATGGAACTGTAATTTGTCCATTTGTAGTTATTTTTATTAATTCCATACCCTGGTCTCCCTGGTTTAGATTTTAGTAATCTACTAATATACTTATATCATATTTTATGAGATTTGTCAAGCAGTGATGGGTTTAGGGATTATATGAGTCGGGGGTTGCACTTCTGTAGCGGTGTGAAGTAAATTAGGGTCTATATGGGTATGTGGTTTTTTATGCTAGTAAGAATAAGGCGTAGTCCTGGACTTAAACTGGTGGTAGATGAGATTCTAATTTACCGATACGTTTTTCGTGGTCTTCTACTTTGGGTTCAAGTTCTTTTATACGATGTGTATTAATCTCTGCCGTACGTTCATGGTCTTTAGTTTGACTTCCCAAACTGTCAATACTGGATATTATTCGTTGAATGTCATCTTTTGTTGCCACTGTTTCTTTCATTGTTTTTAAATCTTCTATGTTATCAATAATTTTCGTTGCCATACTAGATATTACATCTTTAACTTCATCAAATCTTTTGTCAACCTGTTCAAATCTTTCAATAAATTCTTTTTTGGTTTCATTAAATTCTTTGCTTGTTACAGATTGATTGTTTGTTTTAGATTTTTTAGGCATAGTTTTATTCCTCTCAGTGAATTATTACCAAGAATATCTACATTAAACAAAACAAAAAATAATTTGTCAAGTACATCTTGGCTAAATCCGGGCACCCCCGATTCCCCGGACGCACACATTTGCCCTACACAGATACGATTAAAAAGCACATGAATACAATACCAAGTATTGTATTCATAGGGGGAATGGGTGTCTCGTCGGAAGAAATTGTTGTATGCGTGAATTTGTTTTTGATTTCACAGGTTTTGAACCATTTATAAACTTTATTAACGTCTGCTTTAACTTCATAATAATACGAGATATTACCCGTTAAAGAATCTTGGCTATCTACATCAGGATTTTCTGATTTGAGTACTGACCCCGGGTATACGGGTATATCAGATAGTTCTTTTTCGGCGTTTAGGATTAGGGGGGGGAATAGCAAAAGAAAAATTAATAAAAGGTGTTTCATAATTATTGAGTTATATAACTATGGGATTATATGATGATAAACGGTCTTTATTTATGTTTGGGTTTTGGCCAAATAGATTTTAAACCGTCTATGTGTTCAAATAAAGAGCTATCTATATGATTCCATAAAGGATCCAACACAAAGTCAATTCCCTCTCTTCTCGCTACTTTAGCGGCCGGTACAAAATCACTGTCACCAGAAATCAATATTATTTTATTAACGAGTCTTTTATATGCTAATGAGGCAATGTCTAAACCAATTTTAATGTCAACTCCTTTTTGTCTAAGGTCCCGGCACATATCGTTTTCTTTTAAATCCTCAATTTTAATACTTCTCTCTATTAACTCTTTTAGCTTATCTTTATTAACAAACCAATTAAAGCCAGGCTTATCTTTAAGACAGCCTAATCTTAAGGCTACTTTCCGTTGTCTTTTCAAGTTTTCAATAAATTCTATTCTGAATTTATACATGTCTGTTTTTGAATAATCTGTTAATTTTTTTGATATCGGATTATATACTTTTTTATCAAGAGGTAAACAGTCATAATAGAATATTCTATATAAATATTGCCCGGCAACATGTGAATGAGCAAGAGTATATAGATTCTTAGCTACTTCCTCGGGTTTATGATTCTTTCCATTTGGGAATATACTCCTATAACGGTTTAGAAAAAAAGATCCGTCAATTAGTACTGCGGTTTTTATATTTCCTAAAGCCTCAAAATCTTTTTCCCTTTGTTGTTGCATATACCCTCCATTAGTCTTTAATAAAACAAAAAGCCCTCAGGATCAGTATTCTCACAATGATTATGAGAATACTTACTGCTGAGGGCACTATTTACATTTGGCTCTACTTATATATATCATAATATATAAAACTTGTCAAGTCCTAAAATTTATTTTTGGGGGTGGATTTCAACGGAAATGCTAAATCCGGCCAATCCGGATCCATGGGGCGCACGCAGTTGCCCTATGACGAATGTTTCAGCGGTTTTATTCTTTTAATAATCGATATTAAAAAATTGTTTTAAGTATCGTCTTGCATCTTCATCTCCTAAATCTGTGGCTCTTTTCCAATCAGAAATGCATAATTCAGGTAATCCTTTCGCACTATAAGCAATCCCTCGACCGTAGTATGCTTCTGCATATCTTGAGTTTATCTTTATTGCTTTTGTGAAATCTTCAAATGCCTCATCATATAATCCTTTCGCACCATAAGCAGCCCCACGACCGTGGTATGCTTCTGCATATTTTGGATTTATTTGTATTGCTTTTATTTATCTTCAATTGCTTTATCATAAAGTTTTAAATCGTATACCTCATATCCTTTACTGAACCATTGGTATGCGGTTAGATTTTCGGTTGGATTGACTTTTATCTCTTCCCTATCTTTTTCACCCAAAACTATTTTCAAACTATCTAATAAACTAAATGCAATTTCATCTTGAAGTTTAAAAATATCTGAAATATTTCCGTCCGTTTCTGCTGTGTCAATTATTTTTCTGGTTTGAACATTCACAAATCTTGCAGTAACTTTTAATTTATCTTCCATAACCTGAAAAGAGCCGAAAACCAGCACGTCGGCACCATACAGTTTACCTGATTCAACTGCAGTTTTTTCGTCAATAGCACCTGAATACTGGAATTTGATTTCGCCTAATATTTTTGATAGACTCTCTCTTTCAAGTACATTAACCTCTTTTACTTTCCCTATTTTGGTAGTTAATGTTTCTGCAAATCCTGCGCCTATCCAGTTTTTTTCTTTATCGCCGCTTATATTTTGAAAAGGGATTACTGCAATATTTTTTGAAAATGCGGGACAAGTAAAAAGCAGTATAAAAATTAAAACCGAAAGTTTTGTTTTAAATTGCATAATTCTCCTCCTTTTACCATTTACTTGTAAACTCCCGGCAGACGTCCTCAGGGACTAATGTTTTTATTCTTCTCTTGGTACAAAATTACTACATTTACTGCAAATTCCTTCTCTTTTATGACGTTCTTTTGCAGTTATTTCATGCATGGTTCCATCAGGTTTACGGTCTTGTAAGATAAATGCTTCTCTTATCCACTCATTACATTTTTCGGGATCTAAGAAGTTTTTACAACTTGGACGTTCTTTTTCTACCATTATTTTGTTACCTCTTTCTTTTTTAATTTTTTACCATTTACTTGTAAACTCCCGGCAGACGTCTTCCGGGCTTAAGTTTAAATATATTTCTGTTGTTGTTAAATGGTCGTGGCCAAGGATATGTTGTAATGACCTGGTTGATATACCTTTTTTTATACAGTTTACTGCGAATGTGTGTCTTAGGACGTGGGGTGAAACTGGTTTTGTTATTCCTGAACGTTGTGCTACACGTTTTACGAGTTTTTGTAATCCGCGTTTTGTGTAGTTGAGTTTATCTTCTAGACTGAAATAATGACTTATTAGTGTAAAAGCACGTTCTGTTAGTGGGACAATCCGGCGTTTTGTCTTTTTGCCATACGGCCCGCCTTTACCAAAGATTACCAGGCGTTTATCTTGCCACAAGATATTTTCTTTTTTTAGGGCTGCCAGTTCGGATACGCGCAAGCCGGTATCAAGCAAGGTATGTATAACAAGTTTTTCTATTCCGGATTTACAGGAGTTTGCTAATTTGTTTGCTTCGTCGTTTGTTAAAGGTTCCCTTTTATACTGGTACATTTTATTGTTTGTCTCCTAAGAAGAATGTTAGTTTTACATTTTCTAATTTACAATATTTTTTTAATAAGACCCACGTAGATATCCAAAACATATAAGGAATCAAAGTGCTTAATCCCCACAATACTGCACTAAGTATACTATACCCCATGACTCTTGAAAACCATATTGTTATACCTATTACAGCTATTCTTCCAAGTCCACCTGCAACAATCTTAACGTCTTCATCATTCATACCAGCCAATAATAAAAGAGTACCTACAAGATATACAAATAATATTGAGCAGAACATAGCAAGAACATAAATCTGCTTTTTTTCCTTCTGTCCATTTTTTTACCTCTCTTATATTGCGATAGTCCCGTTGTTCATAAAGAACCTACTGTCGGTATAATTTTACGTAGTGAAATTTACGGGAGTACATTTATTTATTCCTTTTGTTTTAGTGTATTTATTGCCCATATTATTAAATTTATAATACAAAAGAATAAAACTACCATAAACAAAAATTCTTCAGGACTGTTATGCTGTCTTCGTGGATATAATTTCATATTAGCAAGGATTATTGACCAAATAATAATAGAAGAAATAAAAATCAAGATTTGTCTTGCTATAATCTTTTTTGTTTTTAGTTGCATTTTTACCTCTCTTATATTGCGATAGTCCCGTAGTATAATTTAGTGAAATTTACAGGAGTACATTTATTGTGTTGGGAAAAGTATTTTTTTTGCTGTTTCACTTGCTATATCTACTAGTATATCTCTAAATCCTTGACTAACTTCTTTCCCTGCTTTAGATAGATATTTTTTGATTCTGTTTGCCCCTAATTCGGTTCGTGGAGTGTTGCTAATAATATCAGCTATACTATTTTTTAGACTTTCTTTATCTTCATTAGTTAAACTTTCTATTTCATCAGTTAGTTCTTTAATAGAATTTATTTTTGATTCTGTCCAGGGAAATGGTTTTCCGCAACTATAACAGTATGGTGGTGGAATTTTATCCATAGGAGTAGGATTATATTGTCCAGGAGTATAGTTACCACGGATATCCGTACTACAATGATTACATTTAGTAATTGTTTCGGATCCGCAAAGCTGACAATATTTTTGTTTTTTTTCAGGATGGACTTTTATTCCAGAACATATGATATGTCCATTCAAACAAATTTGAGCAGTATCAAAATCAGACATAATATTACTCTCCCTGTTCACCTAATAATAGCAAGGTGAACTTGATACACTTATTATATAATACTCTTTCGTCTGTTGTCAAGGGCTGGGAAAGTGGGAAAGTGCGTCTTTTTAGATGGAACGCAATTGCAAAAATATTTCCGAATTGTTACTACAGTTTCAAGATATTACACAAAGAAAGATCACACAAACTCTATGAATTTAACAGTGCAGATGCTGACGAATCTACTATATTACTGGACTTTCCCTTTAACAAAGGTAAATCTTGGATAACTCTACGCGATGGACAGAAAGTAAAATTTACAATACTGCTCTCATCAAAAGTAACTCCTGAATAAGCCGTAAACATTACATTAACACAATCAAATCTATTAATCCATTTAGAAAGTTATGCTATAAACCAATTGATTTATCAATACTAAAAAAGTTTACATAAAGTTTGCTTGACTTTTAGGGAAATTTAATGTAAATATATGGTGTGTGTGATAAAAGTCACATAGTCCAGAAAGCCCGATGAATCGGGCAACTCCAGGATTCCCCGATTTATCGGGGACGCTACTACTGTTAATTGAAATAAAGTGCGATAAAGGCAAACCCTGAGAAATCAGGGGACGCAAAGCAACGGATCTAAAGGACGCCCGACTTTATCCCGATGTAGTAAATCGGGACAGTCCGGACGAAAATTAAAGGAGTCCAATGATAGCCGAGCTGCCGAAAAGAAATTATCTTGTCTATTTAAGATTGGTAATCAGACTATCCATTATGCTCTTGTTGCCAATCTTTTTTATTTTTACAGCATGGGCAGAGTTTAACATAACTGAGATAGCAACGGGTGAGTACTGGATGGAAGGTTTATGTGTGGGCGACGGTGACAATGACGGAGTCTTTGAAATTTATTCTTCAAACCGCAGTGGTCTTTATCAGTTCAGACGAAGCGAAACCGCATGGATAAATACTTCCATGGGAAACGTTATGTGGAGCGTAACAGTGGGCGATGGCGACAATGACGGGAAACAGGAAGTCTATGGTGCAAGTCACGATGGGCATATCTATCAATTTAAGTGGAATGGCAGTTCCTGGATAAAAACCGATGTCGGTTGTGGTGGATGGGGCATGAGTGAAGTAAGTATTGGTGACGGCGACAATGATGGGAAACTTGAGCTATATGGTGCAAATCTTGACGACCATATATATCAATTCAAATGGGATGGCAATTCATGGACAAAAACCAATGTCGGTTCGGGAGGCAGATTTATTTTCGGCTACAGCGGTTCAATGCGCTCTGTATGTGTGAGTGACGGTGATAACGATGGTAAAATGGAAGTGTATGGTTCTAACAGTGATAATTATGTCTATAAATTTGAGTGGAATGGCAATTCATGGACAAAAACTGAAGTCGGTTATGGCGAAGGGAGCATCAATGAGGTAGTTGTGGGGGATGGTGACAACGATGCTAATTCTGAAGTCTATGCAGGAGATGATTCGGGAAGTCTTTATCAATTCAGATTTATAAACAGTATGTGGACAAAAACAAAAATTGATTCCGGTAGAAGTGGTATGCGCAGTATCGCTATAGGTGACGGCGGCAATAGCGGTAAAGTAGAAATATACGCCGCATGTTATGACGACCCGCTCTACCAGTTCTCTTTTTCAGGAAGTTCCTGGACAAAAACTGCAATTGGTTCCCTGGAGAAATACGACATACTGGGTATAGCCATAGGTGACGGTGACAATGACAATAAGTTAGAAATATACGGCACCGCCTGGGACCAGCACCTCTACCAGTTCAAATTTGAAACTATAATTTTACCCCCGCCCGATACCACTCCGCCTGAACCGCCAGGAGATATTTCAATAACCAATACAGGTAGGGGAGAAGAATTATTTATCTCATGGATTAATCCACCCGAGAATGATTTCTCCCACGTCCGCATTTACCGTTCCACCTGCGCCGGAGTTCGCGGTGGTCTGGTTTATGACAATGTCCTTGGAATCACAACATACGACAGGGGACTGAATAATGCTACGTCTTATTACTATTCTCTTACTTCACTGGATTTGGAAGGTAATGAATCCGCACCGCTATCTATGAAACCCAGTTTAACTCCTTTCTTCTGCAGTGAAGTGACTGATATGAGAACAAACCTCTCTACGGATAAAATATGTGATTCAGGCATAAATGCTTTCTGGAAAGAGGAAGACAATTATGAATACGGCGGAGCAAAAAGTTATGGCGGTATATTAAAAGACGGAACTTACGAGGACCGCAACGGTCCGGGCAGTGGCGCTCTTATTATTTCCTGGTCCGGAACAATGTCGGAACAATCGCTCACTGTCACAACTGATGCGGGAATAATAGATGTGTATTTACCTAAAGCAACTCTCTATGGACAGGGAGAAGGGTTTTTTGTAGCGACAGACGGTTCTACATACTGGACCGATATCAATCATAACGGGACAGGTGACGATAGAATGAGACCTTTTGACGCTGTCCAGCCTGAACATCTGGCAAGGGCAATGCCAGATAACAACGGGCAGTACAGGGGGATACCTTATGATACAACACCGCCGAAACCCGTTCAAAATTTCAGATACAATGTATCAAAAGATGCTAAAGTCACTCTCGGGTGGGAAACATCCATATCATCGGATGTATATAAATACAATGTCTATTGGGACAGCGGGACGGGGGGGATTAATTACTCTAAGATTATGGCTGTTATCTCACATCCTGTCAATAACTGGTCCTCAGACATTATACCTGACGGGACATATAAATTTGCAATCCGGACAGAGGACAAATCCAATAATGAAGAGAAAAACGTTAATATCTCCATAAACATAATTATCAATTGCACTCCTCCTGCACAGCCGACAGATATTTCAGTAAATGCCACAGGCAAAACCGGTGAACTTCTGGTTTCCTGGACCAATCCTACAGATAAAGATTTTTCTCATATACATATTTATAGGTCTACAAATCAAGGGATTTTAGGTAATTTAGTTTATGACAATGTCCTTGGGTCTAATTTTCTGGATAAGGGTTTAATCAATAACACCTCATATTACTATGTTATCCATTCAGTAGATGCCGTCGGCAATGAAACTACAAATAATGAACAGTATGCAGGGGTTCCTCAAGATTTAACCCCGCCTGCACCGCCTGAGAATATATCCGCATTTGTTATTTCAATCAATACAGTCCTACTGACCTGGACATCTTCAAACTCAGAGGATATTTTTGGATATAATATTTACTGGGATAATGGGACAGGTATTATTGATTATTCCAAACCATTAGCGAGTTTACTCCATCCCGCAACAGTATGGGTATCCAATCCCTTAGATAACGGGCAATATCATTTTGCAGTATGCAGTCAGGATAAATACGGAAATGAAGATAAAATAGATGTAGAAACAATTGATATTAATATTACATATCTACCCTTTAGTGATGACAAAGACCTTCCAAGTCTTGAAGTCATTTCTCCAAAAGATACTGTCAGATACTCTTCTTCACTACCTTTAATTTACGGTACTGCCTGCGATAAATCAAGCGATATAAAGTCAGTCGGGCTCTGCATACAGGACCTGGACAATGGAAAATACTGGAACGGCAAACAGTGGGTTTTTGAAAAGACATTTGTTACAGCAGAAGGTACGGATAAGTGGTTATACGCTACACCATTTGCAGAGCACGGTTACCCATACAGATACACATTCTATGTCCGTGCAGTTGATAAATCTGATAATGAATTTGTTTCAAAAGAGATAAGATATAGCGTTAATATTGAAAATGCTGAAACCAAAGACGAGTGGTCGGTTAACCAGCAAAATGACAATATTGTTCTGACCTTAAATAATTTGACTCCCGGGGTCACTTACTATCGTCTGTATTATATTGGTTATGATGTTGTCTGTTCTGATTGGTTTGGTTACTCAGAGATTTTACGACCACAGGAAAGAAACAGTATTACATCAAAATCTCCTCAAAAGAATGAAACAATAAACATATTTATTAAACCGGTGTTTCAAGCCAGACCTGAAAAGGAGCAATTAATAGAACTACCAACGCGTGAAAATCCAGGCCATATCCCGCCGGTACTCCCTCCAAGCAGTTATACTGTTATTACAATAGGTGAACCGGCAGTAACTGAAACAGAACAGGGAATATCAACTCCAACTATATCAAATACGGTTATAGACACAGACACCAAACAGGTTTCATCACAAATTCCAGTTGAGCCATCACCGTCATCACCAAAACTGCCCACTATGGTCTGGAAAACCAACGGGGATTCAGCGAACTATTCTGAAATGTACCCGGTAAAAGTAATACCGGAACCATCAAGAGATTTAAGAGTTGTTACCTATCCTACAGAGATAATAATAAAAAAAGATACAGAGTTTGAATTAAGATTACCATACAGGGATATTAATCAGGATGGAATCGTAGATGGAACAGATATACCCGAAACATCACTTATTATACTTATGTATAGTGAACTGTCAAAAACATGGATTGGCGGATTCAAAACTACTGTCAACACAGAAGAAAATGTTTGTACTGCAAGGGTTAGTGAAAGCGGTATATACGCCATTTTCAGTCCCTACAAAATTTTACCCGCACCCGTCCGAAATCTGTCCGCAAATGTTGTAAACAAAAACTGCGTAAAACTTAACTGGATTCCATCAGCATCATTGAGCGAGGGATTCTACAATACATATTATGCCAATGGAAACTATTATATACAACAGTATGAAATTAAACACAGAATATACTGGGATAACGGGACAGGTGTAATTGATTATGCCAATTCACCGGGTTTGGTCGGACAATTAACAAATACATGGACTTCAGGACAACTCAAACCGGGGACATATAAATTTGCTGTCCGTGTTATTGACCGTGAAGGAAACGAAGAAAAAAATACTGATTTCGTCACTGGGACAATAGAAGCAAGTGATGTGCCAACCTCCTCTGGAGAAAAACCCATTCCCCAGGCCAGAGTTATAATAAAAGTTCCAAGAGACGGAAAGAAAATATCCGGCAATGCTGTAACGGTTATTGCTGAACCAGTAGAAATATCTCCTGTTACAGGTGTAGTATTTCAGTACCGTCACGCATTTTCTAATGAGTGGATTAATATAACCGGCCGTGATTCAAAACCACCCTATGCAGTTTACTGGAATGTTTCGGGGTTAGCTAACGGGCAATATTGCCTGCGTGCGGTTGCCTATGATAATAATAATTTATCTGACCCTGAACCGGAATTTATTACCGTATATATAGATGATGTCAATGCTGACATAGTAGAAGACGGCAACCCTGAGGTTGACCCGAACAAACCACACCGCAAAGAAGAAAAAATAGATGAATCCGTTAAAAATGACGAGCAAGAAGTCCTGGTTGCCGATGGCACAGGCGCAATTATACCAACAGGTGCTGCTAAAAATGACCGGCTAATAATTTCAGAAATAAAAGAACCCGAAGCGTCCGCAGGACTATCTTATTTGTCCGTAGGACTATCTTATTTGTCTGATAAACTTCCCCACATTGAAACTTCACTTGAACCCGCAGGGGTTTATCGTGAATTTGAGTTTACCAGTGGTGCAAAAAAATTCAGCGAAGACATAACAATTATGCTGCCGTATAAGGATGAAAATGATGACGGTATTGTTGACGATAAAAACATACCGGTGGATAAATTAAAGATTTATTATTACGATGAAACCAAAGATAAATGGAAAGAAGTAGAAAATCCATCTCCAGGCGATAAGAATAATATAAAAACCCGGAATACAAAATCGTCC
Source organism: Elusimicrobia bacterium CG1_02_37_114 (assembly GCA_001871125.1). Taxonomy (GTDB): domain Bacteria; phylum Elusimicrobiota; class Endomicrobiia; order CG1-02-37-114; family CG1-02-37-114; genus CG1-02-37-114. The sequence continues at coordinate 16,052 of MNXB01000021.1, read as the reverse complement.
GGCAGTAAAGTTATTACAGCAAAAGTCAACCATTTCACGCTTTTCGGTTTATTTGCAAATGTGCCCAGGAACAATCTGGATAATGTCATTGTATATCCAAACCCGTTTGTCCCTTCAGATGGACATGAATATATAAGATTTGACAACCTGACTGAAAAAACAAAAATAAATATATTTACATTATCGGGAAAACTTGTAAAAAGCATGGAATCAACCGAAAGTTTTTGTGACTGGCATGCTGATAACGATGACGGACAAAAGGTCTCAAGCGGTGTGTATTTTTATCTGATAGTAGGCAATGGTTCTAATACTAAAGGAAAACTGGCTATAGTAAGATAGGTAATGAATCCCTCTTTTTATTCCCCCTTTATCAAAGTGGGAGAGAGGGGGATTTAATTAAGAAGTATCTCATGAAAGATATTATTAAAACTACGATTTTTATTTTCCTGCTGGTCATTGCAACCTCTCTGCCCTTATTTTCTTCCGGCACGACTGTATTTGATTTCTTAAACATCAGCCAGGGGGCAAGACCGTTAGCACTTTCAGGTGCATACTGCGGACTGTCCGATGACATAAATACAATGAACACAAATCCCGCAGGACTAAGCCTGATATCACGCAAACAGGTTTCATTAGCACACACTGAATGGTTAGATGATGTCCGTTATGAGAACGCCATGTTTGTCAACAGAATCACGGATTCCAGCGGGTTTGGTTTTGAATTCAACTACCTGCATATGGGTGAAATGACGGGCCGTGATGTCAACGGAAGAAGAACCTCTGATTTCTCATCACGGGATTTGTCTTTAGGAGTAGCTTACGGGACTGAATTCTTACAGGGACACAGTATCGGCTTTAAACTAAAATACATATCCGAACAAATTGCACAATATCAGGAAAATACAATAGCACTTGATATAGGTAGTTTAAATGAAACGCCTGTTGAGAATTTAACTTTTGGAATAAAGATTGAAAACATAGGTCCCTCTGTAAAATTCATAAAAGTCAACGAGCCTTTACCTGCTAAGTTATGGGCAGGATTAGGTTACAGAATAATAGATAATCTTATTCTTGCTATGGACAGCGGATTTTCTTCAAGTGAACCCACAGATGTGAGGTTCGGAATAGAATATAATATGTCTGACTTAGGAAGTCTCCGTGCAGGGTTTAAGAACAATTCATTCAGTAAAACAGGTTTAACTGAAAACGGTATGTTTTCATTCGGGTTTGGTATTATCAAGGAGAGTTACAATATAGACTATGCTTATGTCCCGTTTGGTCTTTTGGGAAACACTCACCGCGTATCAATTACAATGAAATTCGCCGTAAAACCCGACAGATATGTCATAAGGTTATATAAAGACAAAGACCTCCTGAAAGAACTGCTTTTAGAGTAGTGAAATATCGTTTCTCATCCAAAAAAACCCAGAAATAGGTTGACAAAACCATTAAAAAATGCTATACTCCGCTATAATGCTATAGCATTTATGAGTTTGGAGGTTGATATGGATGTCAAGAATATGCCTGAGATAATAACCCAGTTGCGCAAAAAGTTAGGATTAACGCAAGAGGGACTTGCCGCAAAACTCGGGGTTTCGTTTACAACACTTAATCGCTGGGAAAACGGAAAAATAGAGCCGCGAGGAAAAGCAAAAAAAGCGATACTTAACTTAATTGAAGAATCCGAACTTGATTTTGAGCAAATGGACGAAAGTACAACTGCAGGCACAATTAAAAGAAGAAAGAGAATTTCAAAAGATGACGTTCTAAGCACAAAATCAATGGAGCAAATGCTCTGGAATGCCGCCTGTTCCATAAGAGGAGAAAAGGATGCTCCGAAGTTCAAGGATTACATCCTCCCATTGGTTTTTATAAAACGGCTTTCAGATGTTTTTGATGATGAAGTTACCCGTCTTGTTGAAAAATATAATGACGAGGAAACAGCTTTGTCCATTATAGAAGCCGACCACTCAATTGTCAGGTTTTATTTACCGCCTGAAACACGCTGGGGAGTTGTATGCCGAAGGGTTCAGTTTAACTGGCAAAAGGATAAAAAGCCTAAAACACTCGGTGAGCAACTCACTATGACAATGCGGCTTATCGTTAAAGAAAATCCGAAACTCAGCGGAGTAATTGATATTGTTGATTATAACGAAACACGCAACGGCGAAAGAGAAATCAGCGATTCTGCTTTATCCGGTATAATAGAAGCATTATCTGATTCTCGGTATAGATTAGGACTATATAATGTTGAGCCCGACTTTTTAGGTCGTGCCTATGAATATCTTCTTAGAAAATTTGCTGAAGGACAGGGACAGAGTGCTGGTGAATTCTTCACACCCACAGAAGTGGGCTGGCTAATGGCTTATATTATCCGTCCAAACCAGGGTGAAGAGGTTTATGATTATGCCTGCGGCTCAGCCGGACTATTAATAAAATGCGAACTGGCTTTAAAAGAGCGTGAAATTAAGGTCAATCGGCCGTTAAAACTTTATGGTCAGGAACTCACAGGCTCAAGTTATGCTATTGCAAGAATGAATATGGTTATTCACGATATGGAAGGCGAGATAGTTCGCGGAAATTCAATGACAAACCCAAAATTCAAAGAAACGGATTCCGGTCTGAAAAAATTTGACATTGTTATTGCAAATCCTATGTGGAATCAGCCCTTTGACACAACTACTTACGAAAATGAGCCTTTTGACAGGTTTGAATCACAGGGTGGTGTTACCACAGGGAAAGCAGACTGGGCCTGGCTACAGCATACAGCAGCTTCATTAAAATCAAATGGCAGGGCTGCGGTTGTGCTTGATACCGGTGCAGTTACCCGGGGAATCGGGAGTCAAAATGAAGACAAAGAAAAAATAATCAGAAAATGGTTTATTGAACAGGATATTATTGAAGGCGTAATACTTTTACCTGACAATCTTTTTTATAATACTCCCGCAGCGGGTATTATCGTATTTCTAAATAAAAACAAGCCACCAAAACGCAAAGGTAAAATCATTCTTATAAATGCCAGCCAGGAATTCAAAAAAGGCAGGCCAAAGAATTATCTGCCCGACGAAAGTATAAAGAAAATAGCACAGGCATTTATCAAAGGCGAAAATATAGAAAAATTTGTCAAAGTGATAACAAAGGAAGAAGCGACGGAAAGTGATTACAATCTGTCACCGTCAAGATATATTGACACTTCCCAAAAAGAAAGTTATCGGCCTATCCCGGAAATTCTTGAAGAACTTAAAACACTTGATGAAAAATCAAAGGAATCGGATGAGGAATTAAAGAAAATATTCAGTCAGATAAAATTATAGTTAGGTTATTCAAAAATGGATAGACTAAAACTAAAGAACTTTGAATCAAAAAATATTGAATACAAAGAGGCAAAGAATCAACTACCTCTAAGTATTTACCAGACCATTTCAGCATTTGCCAATACAAAAGGCGGGGTTATTATTTTAGGAATAAAACAAGATGGAACCAGCATAATCAGGCAGGGCGTGGAAAATCCACAAAAACTTGTTGATGATTTAGTTTCAACTATCAGCCAGAAGTTTAATTTCTGTCCCGTTACAAATACCTTCATAGAAAAAATAGGAAAGAGATATTTCATAAAAATAATTGTAGAAGAAGCATTAAGAAATGAAAAACCAATTTACATAAAAGATGCAGGACCTATAAAAGGCGGTTATAAAAGAATCGGCTCTGTAAATTGTAGGTTAACGGACAGGGATGTCCATAGATTCTATCATGAAAGAGAAGGTGCGCCGGATGCACATGTATTTAAAGGTACCTCACTAAAAGACATTGATAAAAAGACTGTTTCGCTTTTCAGGAGTGCGTACGACTCCCGAAAAAAACATGAAACGCAACTTCCTTCAAGAACCGAAGATTTACTAAAAGCATACAAATTGCTTTCAAAAGAAGGTAAACAGCTGACTTTAGCAGGTATTTTACTTTTCGGTAAGGTTGGAGAAATAAAAAGATATATCCCGCATTTCAGGGTTGATGTAATAAGAATAAGAGGAACCGAATGGGGCAAGGACAAAGACCCGTTTCTGTCAACCGATTTACGCGGCAATCTGTTTAATATCAGGATGCACGTCCTTGATATTTTTGACAGGTTTTTCCTGATGCCATTTAAGTTAGGGAAAAATCTCACCCGTATAGACGATGACCCGTTCAGGAATGCATTAAGAGAAGCTCTCAGTAATCTTTTGATGCATCAGAATTATTTCCATCCCTCACCTTCGCAAATCAGAATTTATAATGACAGGATTGAATTTTATAATCCCGGGTATTCGCTTAAAGACCCGAATAACTTTGCGACTCCCGGTTCCGAACTCCGTAATAGCCTGATAGCTCCTGTGTTTTACGATATGGGTTGGTCTGAATCAAAAGGCACCGGTTTTCAGACGCAGATTTTAGAGTTGAAAAAATACGGTTTGCCGGAAGCTCATTGGGAAAGTGATGAGAAAAATGATAAATTTACAATAATATTCCCTTACCCCGAAAATCAAGTCGGGCAAAAAGTCACCGCACAAGTCACCGCACAAGTCACCGCACAAGTGGAAAAAAGAGATAGGTTAGCCAAAATATTAAAGTTTTGCGAACAACCGCATACATCAAAAGAAATGATGCAGTTTATAAATTTGAAACACAGAGTATATTTTTTAAAAGAAATATTAACACCTTTGTTAGAAAAAAAATACTTAAAACGAACAATACCGGATAAACCCAAGAGTAGATTTCAGAAGTATGTTACAAACAAAAAAATTAAGCGAAGCATGGAAGGATAAATAATGGAAAGAAAAGAAAATCAAATAAACGGTTTGCCTGAAGTGTGGAAAGAAACGAATCTTGGGCAAGAAATAGAACTTAACTATGGTAAATCTTTACCTAAAAGAGATCGTATTGAGGGCAAATACCCTGTTTTTGGTTCTAATGGTATTGTGGATTATCATAATAAAGCATTAGTTAAAGGTCCTGGAATCATTATTGGAAGAAAAGGTTCTTGTGGTGAAGTACATTATACAAACGAAGATTTTTGGCCGATTGATACTACTTATTATATTACTCTTCGTGATGAAAATGATTTACGATTTATATCGTACTTATTATCCTCTCTTGGTCTTTCGCTAATGAATTATCACAGTACTATTCCCGGATTAAATCGTGAAAATGTGTATCAAATTAAATGTATGTTTCCCCCTCTCCCGGAACAGAAAAAAATATCAGCGGTATTGTATGAAATCCAAAAAGCAATAGAAGTGCAGGACGAAATTATCAAAACTACACAAGAACTAAAAAAATCGACAATGCAACATCTTTTTACTCATGGTGTCTACAACGAGAAAACCAAACAAACCGAAATCGGTGAAATTCCTGAAAGTTGGGAAGTTAACAATATAGGGAATGTTGCTAAGGTACAAGGTGGATATGCATTTAAGAGCAGTGATTATAAAAAGGAAGGGATTCGGATTTTTAGAATATCAAATGTTTCATTTGGAAGAACTTCTTGGGATGATATTGCATTTTTGCCAATTTCATTTGAAAATGAATTTTCTGAATATCTTTTAAAACCAGGAGATTTAGTAATTGCATTAACACGTCCTATAGTGTCAGGAGGTATAAAAATAACTCGTCTTTGCAAAGAAGATTGCCCTTGCTTGCTTAACCAACGCGTTGCTAGATTTATAACGTCTTTGGGAGTTAATATTGAATATCTTTTACAAATTCTTTTTAATCCATATTTTGTATATTCAATTGGTTTAGGTGCTTCGGGTTCTCAGCAACCCAATATTAGTACTTCACAAATCGAAAAAATATTAATTCCAGTACCTAAAATTGAAGAACAAAATAAAATAGCGAGTATTCTTCAATTTATAGATCAAAAAATAAATTTACATGAAATAAAAAAAGAATCGTTCCAAGAACTTTTTAATTCTATGCTTAATAAATTAATGACAGGAGAGATTAAATTAAGGTATTAATAATATTTTTATTTTCACATTCACGGTGAATTTTTTAAGCCTTTTGAAAGTATGGGGACGGTTCTGATTCTTTTTGAATGAGATTGTCACGCCTTGTCATGCAAAGATTGACGGGCTCGCAATGACATATAAACCAGCAATGGGGAATTGGTGGGGGTGAGATTCTTCTCCCGCCACGGCGGGATCAGAATGACCAAAAGAAAGGAATATAAACGATGAAGGCAATAATCCCTCAAGAAATAATAGAGAACAAAATTCTATTAATGCGTGGGGGGAAGCTACGTCTCAGATGTTTAGTCGTTAAGCTAAGTAAAACACTGATTTATGGAAAAATATAAATACATTTCATTTGAAGGAAAGCGGATAAGAGTATATTGGTTAAGAGGTGAATATTGTGTTATTGATAAAGACTTAGCAGAGTTTTTTAGTATTACGAAAAAATATTTATTGTTTACTGCTTCAATAAACAAAGAACGATTTTCAGAATTTGATGTGTTCCTTATCAATGACATTGAGTATCATAAAATTAAAAAACATAATAATATGTTGTTAAGCGGTGTTAGACGAAAAATTTATGCTTTCAATTTAAAAGGAATTATTACCATTGCCCAAAGGACACTAAAAAGTGAAATAGCTGCTAAATTATCAATATGGGTTATAAGAACTGTTGTAAATAACGAAAATTTTGACATATTTGAATTATTAAGATCCGGTGGTACAGCGGATATTCTGAAAGAAACCTAAAATATATGAAAAAATTTTATCTTAACTACAGGGATAAACCAAAAGTGCAACCACTGGTTGCACAAATTCCATAGATGAGTTGTCCGAAAAAATCGGACAACTAAAAAGTATTAGGACGATTCTGATTCTTACAATAAGTCAATATATTTTGGGTTTTTTTAAATTTCTCAAGGTTTGAATCTGCAGTCATAAATCTGATCCAGGGGAAACGATATGACGTATACCCATAAATATCTATTGAATTTACTCAAAGAATTAAGTTCTCTGCCAAAAGAGACTGAATGGCTTGAGTTTAAGCACAATAATGCTGATCCAAAAGAAATTGGAGAATATATTTCTGCACTTTCTAACTCTGCAGCGCTTTCAGGAAAAGTATTTGGATATCTTATATGGGGTATTAAGACAGAGGACCATGACATTGTAGGCACAGACTTTCAACCACAGAATCGGAAAATAGGCAACGAACAACTAGAAAACTGGCTACTCCACCAACTTGCCCCGAAAATCAATTTCTGCTTTTATGAATTACAGACCGAAAAAGGCATGGTTGTTATTCTTGAAATTGAGCGAGCATTCCGTCATCCGGTTCAATTTCAAGGTAAAGAGTATATTCGTATCGGGTCATACAAGAAACTCTTGAAAGAATTTCCTGAAAAAGAACGCCGGCTTTGGCGTATATTTGACACAACTCCTTTTGAGGATATGTATGCTGTAGAGAAAGTGGATGCTGATGAAATACTTCGATTACTGGATTATCCGTCTTATTTTGAACTTATTGCTCAACCTTTACCAGATAATAAAAAAGGTATTATTGACCGTCTTTCTGAAGATAATATGATAAATAAAAATGAGTCCGGGTCATATAGTATAACGAATTTAGGAGCAATCCTTTTTGCTAAAAAACTGGATGAATTTAAAAATTTAAAACGTAAATCTGTACGAGTAATTGTATATAAAAATACGACAAGGCTTCAAACAATAAAAGAACAAGTTGGAAGCAAAGGATACGCTAATGGATTCAAGGAACTTATTGAATATGTAAATACTTTAATTCCGAGCAATGAAGAAATAAAAAAAGTATTTCGGAAAAGTGTTCCAATGTATCCGGAAATTGCAGTCCGTGAACTCGTTGCTAACGCACTTATACATCAAGACCTATTTATACATGGAACAGGTCCCATGGTAGAGATTTTTTCTGACCGAATGGAGATAACAAACCCGGGCGAACCACTCGTCAATCCTGAGCGGTTTCTTGATAGTCCGCCCAAATCCCGTAACGAATCTCTTGCTTCATTTATGAGAAGGATTGGTGTTTGTGAAGAACGAGGTAGCGGAATAGATAAGGTCGTTTTTCAAACAGAATTTTATCAATTACCGGCACCTCTATTTGAGGTTGTTGATAGTAGCACAAGAGTTACTCTCTTCGCACAACGCCCTCTGTCAAGAATGGACAAAAAAGAACGCGTTAGAGCCACCTATCTACATGCTTGTTTGAAATATGTGCAAAAACAATACCTGACCAATTCTTCATTAAGGGAACGTTTTGGAATACAAAAGGAAAATAGCGCTATGGTATCCCGGTTTATTAAAGATGCTACTGAAGAAAAGGTCATTAAACCTGTTGAACCAGACAGCGAATCCCGCAAACATGCCAAATATGCACCTTTTTGGGCTTAATTCTTATTTGACTGTTATTTGACTGGATAGATACCAATTAATGAAATATGTGATAAAAACGAGAGAAATCTTATTTGACTGTTATTTGACTATATCAATTTTGAGAAAAAAAGCATCGGGACGGTTCTGATTCTTACAACAAGGTGTGAAATTGGCATTAACGGATTCTACAGATCCAAGTGGATATTTAAAAGATATGCGTAAAAGAGATGAGCAATTACATAAAGGGTGAGGGCAAATTGCCACCCCCCTTCCGGTTAAGACAGGGGGACGCAAGGTCGTGATATTTTGTCACGGACTGAAATTAATAAGGAACCACGAAGTTTAAATGGAGGGTATCTCATGAATGAGATTATTAATCAGAATGGCAGTGGTGGCCATATGTCAGTATTTGAAGAAATAAAACAAAGAAATGATTCCGGTATCAATAGCAAACAATCTGTTGCAGACCATTTCGAGGATATGCTCAAAATGGTTGATATAAGGTCAGGTGCAAAGAGAAAAATAGAGTAATCGGGGAACACGGTACTTAATTAATTTCTCTGGAATAAATAAGTGTTATGTCCCCGGAATTGTACAAAAAGTATCGGGACAAAGTATCGGGACGGTTCTGATTCTTGCAAGAAGTCAGAGAATTGGCATAAAAAACACGTGGATTCAAAATAAATTCACAGATGACGGGTTGTCGTCCGATGATAGCAAAAGCACCCCCATTAATACAAGGTGCTTTTCTGCCTGGTATTAATAGGGACAGATTCCCTATTTTCACTTAATAGTCAAAAAGTTTGACATCAGAATAAACAAAAGAAAAACCTCAAGGGGGTGGGATACGAAATATGAACCGTTCAGTAAAAACGAAACAGTTAACTTTTGACCACTTGGTGCAGTCTATTTGTTTTGTCAACGAGAAGTTGTCGGTTCAGGCGACAAAAGCGGTAAACATAAGTCTGACTTTGCGTAATTGGCTTATTGGAATGTATGTCACAGAATTTGAACTCCACGGAGCCGATAGGGCTGGCTATGGAGAGCGCCTTTTCAATGAATTGGCTGAAAGACTTGCACAGCATAAAATCAGCGGATGTCGTTTTAGACAATTATATAATTACAGGGCTTTTTATCGGGCTTATCCGCAGATTTTGCGGACAGTGTCCGCAAAATCCAGAGACCTGCTTCTGATTATTGGTAAGCCATTAAAGAAATTGCAGACAGTGTCAGCAAAATTGATGACCGCCCCGGAGAGACTCCTAACCTATTTATCGTACAGCCATTTTGAAATGCTTATAGAGATTGATGAGCCACTCAAACGTGTATTTTATGAACATGAATGCATTCGTGGCAACTGGTCGGTACGAGAGCTTAAACGACAAATCGCAACGTTGTATTATGAACGATCAGGTTTCTCAAAGAATAAGGGAAAACTTGCAGCATTAGTATCAAAAAAGGCAGAGATATATAAACCGGAATTTGTCATTCGGGACCCGTATGTTTTTGAATTTCTTGGACTAAAGCCAAAAGAAGTTGTCAACGAATCTCAGATTGAGGATGCTCTTTTGGACCGATTGCAGGATTTTATTTTGGAACTGGGGCACGGTTTTTGTTTTGAAGCACGTCAACAGAGAATTAATATTGGCGGAGAATACTGTTTTGTGGACATTGTGTTTTATCACCGTATCTTAAAATGCCATGTTCTTATAGAGCTTAAAGTTGACGATTTTAAACACGAATATATTGGGCAGCTTAATACATATGTTAGCTGGTATAGAAAGAACGTCAGGGCTCGGGGCGATAATCTGCCGGTTGGCATCCTGCTGTGTACACATAAAAACCATGCTATGGTAGAATATGCATTGGCGGGAATGGATAACAGACTTTTTGTTAAGAAATATCAATTGGAATTGCCGAAGAAAGAAGAAATCAGTAAATTTTTGGAATCACAACTAAAATAGCAAAAGTTCGGGGGAAGCGAGGTCGTGACATTTTGTCACGGACTGAAATTGGACGTGTGTGCGGTAGAAATAAGGATGTGATATGTCATCTAATTTAGGACAGGAAGGAAAAACTGTGCAGGAGCCGCTGGTAAAATACGCCATTGAATCCGGCTGGAATTATGTTTCTCAATCAGATGCGGTTTCGTATCGTCAGGGAGAAAGCGGGCTTTTGTTTTACCGCATTCTTGCTGAAAAACTTATTCAACTAAATCCTGGTTTAATCACTACTGAAAACGTAAATGAAGTAATCCAGAGGATAGAATCGGTTAGTAATACCATTGAAGGTAATGCGGAAATCCTTGCCTGGCTGCGCGGCGAAAAAAGTATTTATGACCCGAATGAAAAACGACAAAGAAATGTCGTGCTTATAGATTTTTCTGATTTGTCACATAATCTCTTTCAAGTAACGGATGAATGGCAGTATACAAACGGGAAAGAAACTAACAGAGCAGATGTAATGTTTTTAATCAACGGTATTCCGTCAGCTATTATCGAAACAAAAAGTGCAAAGAAAGAAAAAGGCATTGAAGAAGGACTTATCCAGATAAGAGAATATCATTATGAAACCCCTGAAATGCTTATAATGCCGCAGGTTTTTGATATTACTCACCTTTTGGATTTTTATTACGGTGTTACCTGGAACCTTGAACGGAAAGGGCTTTTTAACTGGAAGAACGAAAATCCCCCTGAGTCCCCCTTTGGCAAAGGGGGAAAGCAAGGGGGATTTACAGGTGACAAAGACAATTTTGAAAAAAAGGTAAAACAGTTTTTTAATCTTGAACGGTTTCTTAAGATGCTCAGGGAATGGATTTTATTTTATGTAAAGGACGATGAATTACGTAAGACAATATTAAGACAGCACCAGTCAAGAGCAGTTGAAAAAATAATTGTAAGATGCGCAGATAAGGTAAAGAAAACCGGACTTATATGGCATACTCAGGGTGCCGGTAAAACCTTTACTATGATAACAGCAGCAAAACAGATTCTTGACAGGAAAGAGTTTTTTGTCGGAGACCTATCGGGGAAACCTACAGTTATTCTTATGATTGACAGAAATGAGCTTGAAGGTCAGCTTTCCGGCTGGGTTGAAAGAATATTGGGTGAACTCAGGAATATTGATATTAAACCTGAATATGCAACAAGCAAGGCACGATTACAGGAATTATTGAAATCCGATTTTCGCGGGTTAATAGTTTCAATGATTCATAAGTTTGAAGGTATTCCAAAAGACATTAATACAAGAGATAGTATCTATGTTTTTATAGATGAGGCACATAGGTCGGTCGGCGGAGATTTGGGAAATTATCTAACCGGAGCTTTGCCTAATGCAACGCTTATCGGGTTTACCGGTACGCCTATTGATAAAACGGCTTATGGTAAGGGGACTTTTAAGATATTTGGTAAAGAGGACGAACAGGGTTATCTTGACAAATATCCAATCCCTGAATCAATTGATGACGGGACAACAGTCCCTTTAAAATATGCACTTGCACCAAATGAAATAAGAGTACCGAAAGAAATGCTTGAAGAAGAATTCTTTGAACTGGTTGAATCAGGGGGTATCAGTGATATTGATGACTTAAATGAAATTCTTGATAAGGCAGTCAAACTCAAAACTTTTCTAAAATCAGATAAAAGAGTTAAAGAGGTTACACAATTTGTGGCAAAGCATTTTAAGGAGAATGTTGAGCCTCTTGGTTACAAGGCATTTCTGGTCGGCGTTGACCGTGAAGCCTGCGCCCTGTATAAGGAATCTATGGATAATCTTTTGCCTCCGGAATATTCTGAAACTATTTATTCTCCTGCCCAGCACGACAGTGAAAAATACCCGCTGGTTTATAAGCACCAAGTAGCCGAAGCGGAAGAAAAAAAATATAAAAAAATATTTCTTAAGCCCGAAACGTTGCCAAAAATATTTATTGTTACGGATAAACTCCTTACCGGTTATGATGCTCCCATACTTTATTGTATGTATCTGGATAAACCCATGCGTGACCATGTTTTACTCCAGGCAATTGCGAGGGTAAACAGGCCTTATGAACAGGAAAAAGATATAAAGAAACATTGCGGGCTGGTTGTTGATTTTGTAGGCATATTTGAAAAACTCGAGAAAGCACTGGCTTTTGATTCTGATGTAGTTAATGGAGTAATTGAAAATATAGAACTGGTTTTATTGAGATTTAAGGGATTGATTACGAATGAAGCAAAGCAGTATCTTGATTTATGCAAACCCCCGATTGATGATAAGGCAGTGGAAAGAGCCGTTGACGCTTTTTCAGATAAGAGTGACAGGGAGAAATTTTATAAGTTTTACAAAGAAGTAGAATCTTTATATGAAATTCTCTCCCCCTCACCTGAATTAAGAGATTTTATTAATGATGTAAGGAATCTTGCAACCCTGTACCAAATTATAAGAAATGCCTATAGGGGAAAGACTTTTTTATACGGGGATGTGGCAAAAAAGACTGAAATGCTTGTAAGAGAGCAAACGGCATCTTATGGTTTAACCGGGATGACAGATATTGTTAAGATAGACGAGAACACATTAAAGACCATAAAAGATAAATATTCGTCTGATAATACAAAAGTAATAAACCTGATTAACAGTATAAATAAAACAGTGCTGGAAGACGGTGCCGGTTCACCATATTTGAAATCAATCGGAGACAGGGCTGAAGCAATAAGGGAATCTTATGATGACAGGCAGGTTAATACCCGGGATGCATTAAGAGAATTGGAAAGTCTTGCCGTAGAAATAAATGAAGCAAGGAAAAAACAGAATGAAATGAAGTTTGATATAAATACATTTACGCTATTCTGGACATTAAAGCAGGAGAAAATAAAAGAACCGGAGATTAATGCAGAGGCAATTAATTCGGTTTTCCTTAGATTCCCGAATTTTAACCATAATGCTGAAGAGTTAAGACAGCTTAAAGCGGAACTTTATAAACTTTTATTACCTGTTACCGGCAAGGACGGGATGATAGCGTTGGTAGAGAAACTTTTGAAGATAAACAGAAAATGAAAAGAATAAAACCTGATAAAAGAAAATCCTTCAAGACTGAAAAACAACTGAAAGAAGAAATAAGATACTGGGCTGATAAAATCAAAGTTAAGCCGAAACAGATAAGAATACAGAAGATGAGAAATAAATGGGCTTCCTGTTCAACAAAAGGCTGGGTGAGTTTCAACGCTGACCTTGTAGGAGAAGCAAGAAGTTTTCAGGAATATGTGCTTGTGCATGAACTGCTGCATTTGATTATTCCAAATCACGGAAAGCTTTTTAAGACAATGCTTAATATATATCTGCCGGGACGGGAAAGGATTGAAGCTGTATGAAAGAAATACTACGGAAATATTTTGGTTATAATGATTTTCATCCTTTGCAGGAAGGAATTATTAAAGATGTTCTTAATCATCACGATGTTTTAGTTTTAATGCCAACCGGAGGAGGTAAATCATTATGTTATCAACTACCTGCTGTAGTAAAAGATGGCATAACTGTTGTTATTTCCCCTCTCATATCTCTTATGAAGGACCAGGTTGATGATTTACAGTCCATCGGTATCCCTGCTGCTTTTATAAATAGCACCTTGGATTATAAAAGAATAACCGAGATAAAATCGCAATTAATTAAAAAACATATTAAACTTTTGTATGTAGCACCGGAAAGGATTATGATGCCGGATTTTTTTGATTTTTTACAGCAGTTAAAAATAAGTTTAGTTGCTATAGATGAGGCACATTGTATTTCGGAATGGGGTCACGACTTTCGTCCTGAATACCGTAAACTAAACCTGTTAAAAATAAATTTCCCAGCCGTTCCTTTAATTGCGCTCACCTCAACGGCTGTCCCGCAGGTTCAATCTGATATCATTGAACATTTAAATATGACAAATTTAAAAATTCATAAGGCAAGCATGGATAGAAAAAACTTGTTTTATCAAATTAGGACCGGCAAAAAAGAAATGCACCGGCATTTATGGCAATATATAAAAAATCATCCCGGGGATTCCGGAATAATTTATTGCCAGAGTAGAAAATCGGTGGATGACCTGGCTGATAAACTACAAAAAGATGGTATAAGTGCTTTACCATATCATGCAGGATTAGCGTCTGATATTCGGAGTAAAAATCAGGAAAAATTCATTAAAGATGACGTGGAAATTATTGTAGCTACGATTGCTTTTGGGATGGGTATTGATAAACCGAATGTCCGTTATGTAATTCACTGCGATATGCCTAAAAGCATTGAGGGTTATTATCAGGAAACGGGGAGGGCTGGCAGGGACGGGCTTAAAAGTGATTGTATTTTGTTTTTCAGTTATGCCGATAAAATCAAACATGAATACTTTATTAAACAAATAGAAGACGAACAATACCGGAAAATTGCCTACGAAAAAATGTGGGCTATGATTAATTTTTGTAAAAATAAGTCCTGTAGGCGAAAAATCTTATTGAATTATTTTGGTGAAAAATATAGTGCTCACAATTGCAATATGTGTGATGTGTGCAGCCCTACAAGGATTTCTTTTGATTCTACGAAATTTAACCAGGGATTATTTGAAGTCCTAAGGAAACTGCGTAAAGAAATTGCTGATGAGAAAAAAGTACCGCCATATATTGTATTTTCGGATGTAGTACTGAAGGAAATGGCAGCGCAATATCCGCAGAACATTGATGGCTTTAGAAAAATTAATGGTGTTGGAGAAGTAAAGTTAGCGAAATATGGTAAGTTATTTATAGAAAAAATTATCGGTTATTGTAATACCAGCACCCCACTTTTTTGACTTTCAGCCCCTTTTTTGATTTAATATATATTGAGGTGATGAAAAAATGAAAACACAAGTAGGCGGAACTGATTTAGAACATTTGGGATTGATGCGAAAAAGAGTTCAGTATTTAATCGGAGCAAGAATTCGTAATCAGAAAAAGATACTTGAAGCTTCTCACAACATTGACAAATTACAGCGAAAAGTTTCAGGGTTAAATAGCGTAGATATAATCCGAAAATTTCGTGGTGAAATATAATGCTGATTGATGCATCTGTAATACTCAAATGGTTTTTAGATGAGGACGACTCTGATAAAGCAAAAGTAATTAAAGATGGCCACATCAGTGGTGACTTTACGGTTGTTATTCCTGATATTGCCATATATGAAATTGGTAATGCTCTAAAGTATGCGTCAGAGTTTTCTATAGATGATGTTAACCGTTCTATTGAAGAATTATATGAATTAAGTTTGGACATCATCGCACCTTTACCTGATATCTGCAATGTAGCAACTGAAATTGCTTATCAAAACAACATTACATTTTATGATGCATTTTATATTGCTTTAGCTAAGGAACTTGAATTGCAATTTTTTACTGCTGACGCAAAACTTTATGAAAAAACCAAACACCTGCCTTTTGTCAAACTTCTTAGTAAATTAGAATTTACCCCCTAGATATTCACGCGTGACCCGGGATTATACCGGTTAACCCTAAACATATATAACTCATAAATCCGTTCCCGGAATTCCTGAAATTCAACCCAATGGTCTTTAAATATCTGCTTAAATATATTCTTATTTGGATATGTTCCCATGCCCCCATATTACTAATATTGCATTTTATTTTCAACTACTTTCTATATTAGCCAAAAAAG
>MNXB01000058.1 GCA_001871125.1 Elusimicrobia bacterium CG1_02_37_114 | reverse complement strand
CGATTACGAGTAAGTTACAGGAGGGACTTTAATACAGCGGTTATTTTTTTAATGTCAACGGTTTTGCCTCCGCCCTGGGCAAAATCCTCTCTCCCCCCGCCTGACCAGTTTAATTCTTTAACAAATTCTTTCACTAATGAATCTATTTTTATATCTTTTTTAGCAACGTCCTGTGTTGCAACTATGACGAATGACATTTTGTCATCTTTCTGGTTAAGCACAACTATCACAGAATTAGATTGGACCCCATTCTTTATCTCGTCGGCAACAGACCTGAGGGTTTTTTCGTCAATATTGTCAATCTTCTGTACTATAAGTTTGAAATTTTTTATGGTATATTCTGCACGCTCTGCTTTTTTGCCTGATAAAATCTGCCTCTGTAAATTTTCTGCTTTCTTTTCCAGTTCTTTTTGTGATTTATTGAGCGATTCAATGCGTTCCTTCAGGTCAGACCTGGATGATTTAGTCATTTCACACAATTCATTCAACATTTCTTCCGACCTGCGCACGTATTCCATCGCTGGTTTTCCTGCCAGCGCTTCTATCCTGCGTCCACCGCTGCCTATTGAAGACTCGCTTATAATCTTAAAATACCCGATTTCACCTGTATTTGATATGTGTGTCCCGCCACAGAGTTCAAGGCTGGACGCTGTTTTGGGCTCATTTTCAATTCCCCCTACCATAACAGTTCTGACTCTCTCGCCGTATTTTTCTCCGAACAATGCCATTGCACCGTATTCCCGTGCCTTATTTAGTTCAGTGTAAAATATTTTCACAGGCAGGCAGTCTAATATTTTACTATTAACTATATCTTCAATACGGTCTAACTGTCTCTTATCTAAAGCAGAGAAATGTGTAAAATCAAACCTTAACCTTTCAGGAGAAACCAATGACCCTGACTGTGCAGCATGTCCGCCGACAACTTCTCTCAATGCCTTATGCAGAAGATGTGTTACGGTATGGTGACGCATAATACTCTTTCTTTGTTCAATATCAATCTCTGCTGTTATTTTATCGCCGACAGAAAATTTATCTTTTGTTACTTTAACGCTGTGTATAAAAACCCCTTCAGGTGTTTTTTGTGTATCGGTTACTTCCGCACTTGCCTTTGAACTATAGATTCTGCCTTTATCTCCCGCCTGTCCGCCTGATTCAGCATAAAATGGCGTTTTATCAATTATTATTTCTGCGGTTTTATTCTCCCCTGTTGAATCTACAGATATTCCGTCAGAAACAATGCCTTTTATTGTAGATTCCGAACTGAATTTTTCATAGCCAACAAATTCTGTAGGCCCAAATTTATTATAAACATTTATATCTGCCACTTTGACTCCCCTCCAGGATGTTTTAGCAATTTCTTTTGCAGATTTTTGTGCTTCAATGAATTCTTCTTCATTATATGTAAGTTTGTGCTCTGCAAGAATTTCTTCTGTCAGTTCGGGTGGAAATCCATAAGTATTATGAAGATAAAAAACATCCTTGCCGGACAGTGTATTCTTCTTTGTTTTCTGGACTTTTTCAATCATTTCATTTAACATATTTATTCCGACATCAAGAGTTTCAATGAATTTTTCTTCTTCTAATTTTGTTATCATGGCAATGTTTTCGCGCCTGATATACAAGTCACTGTATGTGCCTTTCATAATGCTGACAACCTTATTCGTCAATTTATAAAGAAAAGGTTCATTATAATCCAGTAGTTTAGCCTGTCTCACTGCCCGCCTTATTAATCTTCTGAGCACATAGCCCCTGCCTTCATTAGAGGGTAAAACCCCGTCGGATGTAAGAAATGTTATTGCCCGGACATGGTCTGAGATTATATTCAGTAATATATCGTTCTTTTTATTGCTGCCGTATTTACACTCAAAGGTTTTTTCTAACTCATTAATAATTGGCAGGAATAAATCCGTCTCAAAAACATTTTTCTTTTTATTTACTACGAGACTGAGCCGTTCAAGACCCATGCCTGTATCAATATTTTTCCTGGGTAATGGCGTTAATTTACCCGAATTGTCTCTGTCAAACTGTGTAAAAACAAGGTTCCATATCTCCAGCCCTCTATCGCAATCGCAAACCGGACTGCAGTCTTTTTTACCACAGCCGGATTCTTCACCTGAATCAAATATAATCTCAGAACAGGGTCCGCAGGGCCCTGTTGGTCCCATACTCCAGAAATTTGTTTTTTCTGAAAGTTTATATATTTTCTTTTCAGGCACAATCTGTTTCCATAAATCATATGCTTCAGAGTCATCTTTATACACTGTCACGCACAATTTATTCTCCGGCAGTGACATATCTTTTGTAAGAAATTCCCACCCCCATTCTATCGCCTCTTTCTTAAAATAATCTCCAAAAGAAAAATTGCCTAACATTTCAAAAAAACTTAAATGCCGCGGTGTCCGTCCAATTTCATCTATATCGGACGTGCGGAAGCATTTCTGGCATGAAACCACCCTGGAGAGACCTTTATTTTCACCCAGGAAATATTTCTTGAACTGCACCATACCGGCAGAAGTAAAAAGCAGGGTGGGGTCACCTGAAGGCACAAGTGAATCTGAAGGGATAATTGTATGATTCTTTTTTTCAAAAAATCTTAAAAACTTCTCTCTTATGGGGTCAGGTCTTGACATTAGAGTTTATAAGTCTCCTGGCGTTTGACTGCATTGTTAAATAATCATTCCAGGTAAGATTTGCAAGTTTAAGTATTTTCCTTATATCTTTCTCAACGAGCAGATTTTTCAATGAATGTGCGTCGTTATCAAAAACCATTTTTACATTGTGCCGTTTCGCAAGTGTCGCAACATGTCTGTTGGTATCTCTGTGACCTTTGCGTGAAGTTATCTCAAGAAAAACATTTTTCTTACCTGCAAGGCAAACTTCTTCAGCAGATATTTTACCCGGATGTGCCAGTATGTCTGCTCCTGAGAGAATTCCTGCATGATTTGTGCCGGGTGGAACCTCTTCAGCGGTTGTTTCTCCATGGACAACAACTATCCTTGCACCAAGTTTACGTGCCATACTTACTGCCTTAGAAATAAGTTCCGGTGGAACATAAGTAATTTCTGCACCAGGGATTACAGTTATTTTGTAATATTTTGTCAGATATTTTGATACCTTTACAATCCTCGGGACAACAAAATCAATATTGGAAAAATCCACATGGTCACAGAGACCTATTGCAGTATATCCTCTGTATTTTGCCCTGCATACCAGTTCACTCGGTATCAATTCGCCATCAGAAAAAAAAGTATGGGTATGTAAATCTATCATTGGGTGTAGTTAGTTTCCTCCCTTGGAGTCCCCGTTTTTTCTCGTCCCCGTTTTTTCTTTAATGTCTGAAATGTCTTATCCCGGTAAATACCATAGTTATGTTGTTTTTATCGCAAACATCAATTGATTTCTCATCACCCAGCGAACCACCGGGCTGTATTATAGCTGTAACTTTAATCTTTACTGCTTCTTCAACGACATCAGGGAACGGGAAAAATGCATCAGAGGCAAGGACCAGCGGCGTTTCTGGCAATTTATCCGCCGGTATTTCATTCATTTTTGAGTGGGCAATTTTTATCGAATCTATCCTTGACATCTGACCCGCACCAATACCAACTGCCTGCGTCCCCCGGACAAGTATTATCGCATTTGATTTAACATTTTTGCCTACTTTCCATGCAAAGATTAAACTTTTTAATTCTTCTTCGGTAGGTTTTCGTTTAGTGGAAACTTTTAAATTGTCCTGTCCTACCAGTGTATCCCTATCCTGAACAAGCATACCCCTTGATATACTGCGGATGTCAATAATTTTCTCAGGTAATTTCTGGACAGGTAATTCAAGAAGCCGTAAATCCTTTTTGGCAGACAGTGTTTTCTTTGCCTCTTCCGTATATTCAGGCGCAATTATACACTCGGTAAAAAGTTTTACTATTTCTACTGCAGTGTCCTTATCAACTTCACGGTTAATTGCAATTATACCACCGAAAGCACTCACGGGGTCACACAGAAGTGCATTTTTGTATGCAGAAAGCACAGTATCTCCTAATGCAACACCGCAGGGGTTGTTGTGTTTAACAATTACACAGGCAGTAGTATCAAATTCATTTACCAGACTCCAGGCTGATTCTAAATCCAGGTAATTGTTATACGATAACTCCTTCCCATGCAGTTGTTTTGCATCCACCACTCCTTGAGTTTTATATTTTGTATCGGGGACTTCATAGAGAGCAGCTTTCTGGTGCGGGTTTTCACCATACCTTGTCTCACAAATTTTTCTCATACCAACTGTAAATGTTTCAGGAAATTTCTCCTGTGTAAAACAGCCGGATATCATGGAATCGTAATATGCTGTATGACGGAATGCTTTTGCAGCAAGTTTTCTTTTAAATTCAGGTGATATATCATTTTTTATTATATGTTCCAACACATCACCGTAATCTTTACTGTCACAAACAACTACTACCGACTCATGGTTTTTAGCTGCTGCGCGCAATAAAGCAACTCCGCCGATATCAATATTTTCAATAATGTCTTTTGATAACTGGATTTCTGAATCCTGTTTTAATTCCTTAGTTATGGTCTGTTCAAAAGGATAGAGATTTACAACAACAATATCTATGGTATTAATATTATGGTCTTTAAGTTCTTTTAGATGTTTGTCATTCCTCTGTGCCAGTATGCCGCCAAAAATTATCGGATGCAGGGTTTTCACCCTGCCGTCAAGTATCTCCTTGAAACCCGTAATACCGGAGATTTCCGTAACATTAATCTTGTTGTCTTTTAATGTTTTTGCTGTCCCGCCAGTAGAAATGATGCTAATACCGTTTTCTACCAGTCCCTTAGCCAGCTCAACAATTCCTGTTTTGTCCGATACACTTATTAACGCCTGTTTCATCCTGTCTCCCGCCTTTCTTAGAAATCTGAATCAATAAGCGAAGAATATCCACTGTTCCATTCTTTGAAAATTTTATTTATAGTACTTACGGGGTATCCCCGCCTTGCCAGATACCCGCCGACACTGCGGTATATTTTATCTAACGGAAGTCTTTTTCCCTTAAACTCTCCTTTAACCCGCTCAATTTTTTTATCAAATATTTTTCTTGCAGATAACATTTCATCTTCGGGGTTTTGTTTCATTTCCTCAACACACTCTTGAATCGTCTCTTCTTTGACGCCTTTTTCATATAATTCTCTCTTAATCAAATGCAATCCTCTTCCGGAGGCTAGTCTTTTAGAAATCCAGTTTAGCGTAAACTTTTTATCGTTAACCAATCCAAACTCTTTAAGTTTTTTTAAGATTTTATCTATAATATCGCTATTGTACTTCTTTTGTTTTAATTTTGCCGTAAGTTCTTTTTCTGTATAATCACGATACTTCAGTAAAAAAAACGTATAATTTAATGCTTGACGGTCTTTTTCCATAGTTCCTTCCCTTCACATTGTTGCTGTAATAATTCCAGGTGTGTACCAGCCCAGTAGATTCTTTTACATTTTGGACAGTGTGAAAATTCATCGTGGGTAGCATAAACGTATTCAGGAACTTTTCCTTTTATTTTCTGCTTATCTATTGTCTCAACGACTACATTACAAAACGTACATCTACTGAACAACCTGTTACTATCAAATTCAATCCCTGTTTCGTCTTTAATCTGTTTTAACTGGTCTAAAAAAAAATTACTTTTTATCAATAAAAACTGCCAGGCGCGTTTTCTGCTCAATACGTGGTCACGCGTCAATAATATCCTTTTTTCCTTCAAACTTTGATACAGTAGTCCAGTTCTGCTGACACCTGAATAATATTCAGCATCATACCCGAATATTCTTAACCACCTGGCAAGCCTGCCTAACATAAAATCAACTATGAATTTAGGCATTTGATAATTTTCAAGTAGCGTCGTCCCCTGTCGTTAATTCATCCATTAGTTCTTTTACTGAAACTATTTTGTTTACTCTGTAGGCATTTGCTCCTGTAAAAACAAACCCGTTTTCAAGGTCACCCTTGGCTGCATTCACCAACGCATCACTTATGCAATAAGGGGCTTTACTCGGAATACATCCCTTCAAACATAGAGAATTGCATCTAACCTTATATTCCCTGCGTTCTGCTTTTTCTAAAAACTTGTTTCTTACCGCTCTTCCCGGTAAATGTACCGGACTGTGGATAATCGCTATATCTTCCTTCTTTGCATTTATTATTGCCTGTTTGAACTCTGTCGCCACATCGCACTCATAAGTACATATAAAACGGGTGGCTATCTGGACACCATCCGCTCCTATGTCCAGCATCCTGATAATGTCCCTGTAATCGTAAATCCCTCCTGCTGCAATCACCGGTATCTTTTTACCTAATTTATTTTCATACTTTTTCACTACTTCTAAAACTGAAACCAGTATATCTTCTAATTTTGGCATTTTATCGGGTTCTAGTTCTTCAAATTTAAATCCTAAATGTCCTCCTGCAAGAGGACCTTCCACAACGATGGCATCCGGAATATAGTTATGTTTTGTCGTCCAGACCTTACACATAATCTCAGCAGCTCTTCCAGAAGAGATTATGGGAGATATTTTCGTTTTAAAACCTTTAACTAACTTTGGAAGACTTAAAGGCAGGCCGGCTCCGGAAAAAATAATATCAATACCTTCTTCTGCAGATGCTATAACCGAATCATTGTAACCTGTCAATGCACACATTATATTGACTCCTATAGCACCTTTTCCTTTACTTAACATTTTAGCCCTTCTTATTTCTTCCCTGAGAGTGGCTATTTCAGCCTTCTTGTATTCCTCGGTACTCTTAAAACCCTTTACACCGCCAATCACTGCACTTGAAATAACGCCCAACCCACCCTCGTTTGCGACAGCACTCGCCAACCTTGACATGGAGACTCTGACTCCCATACCGCCCTGCACAATCGGAGGATTTATTCTTAAATCGCCAATTACTAAATCAGGTAATTTTTTTCTTTCCATATCCTTTCTAATTACTCTTTTTCTCTTACAAATTCTTTTATACAATTCAGAAATTCATGAACTGTGAATGAGTCTTTTTGCAAATGTTCATATACTCTTTCGTGATCAAGATACAGGTATTCATGTACTAATACGTTACGAAATTTTGCTAACTCTATAAGTTTTTCTGATAAATCTTTTGGAATTATCTGATTATCACACAATATTCGTGGTATATCAGAATATTTTTCAGGTTTTCTAAAACCAAACTCACTAATAACCATTTCACCAATACTTAAATAAGTTTCCAAAACTAAATGTAATTTTCTTTCAGCTAAATCGTATACTTTCCAATTACGTAAAAACTCCTGTTTATCAGATTTCTGTAGTTCTGCAATCTGGTTGAGATAAAGTTCTAAATCTCTTATATATTTTGCTAACTTTTCTTTATCTACCATAAAGAGTTTCCTTTGTATACTTCTCTATATATGGTTTGAAATCAAGATATCTCATTACCGCTTTTACTTCGTAATCGATTCTTCTGCTTTCATCTATAGAAAAAATCACTTTGCCATTTTTTATAATCCTGTGTTCAATAAGTGGATATGCATCATTT
>MNXB01000019.1 GCA_001871125.1 Elusimicrobia bacterium CG1_02_37_114 | reverse complement strand
AAAAATACGGCAGGGATTTAACCCAGTTAGCACAGAGAGGTAAACTTGACCCCGTAATCGGCCGGGATGAAGAGATACGGCGTATTATACAGGTGCTTTCAAGAAGGACAAAAAATAATCCTGTTCTTATTGGTGAGCCAGGCGTGGGCAAGACCGCTATCGCAGAAGGATTAGCACGGAGGATTATTGAGAAAGATGTCCCCGATACCTTGAAGAATAAGAGGGTTATTGCTCTGGATATGGGTGCTCTTGTAGCAGGTGCAAAATATCGCGGTGAATTTGAGGATAGACTCAAGGCAGTATTAAAAGAGATTAACAATGCCGACGGGCAAATCATACTTTTTATAGATGAGTTGCATACAGTTGTAGGTGCAGGTGCGGCAGAAGGCGCGATAAATGCTTCCAATATGTTAAAACCAGCCCTGGCAAGAGGTGAACTGAGATGTATCGGTGCCACAACTCTGGACGAATACAGGAAACACATAGAAAAAGACCCTGCACTTGAAAGACGGTTCCAGCAGGTTCTTGTAGGAGAACCCAATGTTGAAGATACTATTGCCATGCTGCGTGGATTAAAGGAGCGTTACGAGGTTCACCATGGAGTAAAAATAAGAGATTCTGCGTTAGTATCAGCAAGTGTTCTGTCTAACCGCTATATTACTGACAGGTTTTTACCTGATAAGGCAATAGATTTGATGGATGAAGCGGCATCCAGATTACACATTGAGATTGACAGTATGCCTACTGAAATTGACGAGGTTGAAAGGAAAATACGGCAGTTAGAGATAGAGAAAACTGCATTAAAAAAAGAATCAGATATGGCTTCAAAAACCAGACTCAAAGAACTGGAAAAGGAATTATCAAATCTGAAGGAAAAAAGTGATGGAATGAAAACACAGTGGAAAAAAGAAAAAGAAGTTATTACTAAAATACGGGAAATAAAAGATAAAATTGAAAAGACTAAAACCGAACAACAGCACGCTGAACGTGAAGGCAACCTTGAACGGGCGGCAGAGTTGAAGTACGGGACGCTTACATCGCTTCAGAAAGACCTGGATAAAGTAAGTAAAGAATTAGAAAAAATTCAAAAAGACCAGACTATGCTTAAAGAAGAAGTAACCGAGGAAGATATAGCAGAGGTTGTATCCAAGTGGACCGGGATACCAGTATCAAAAATGCTGGAATCCGAGAAACAGAAATTGATTAATATGGAAGATAAAATAAAAGAAAGAGTTGTGGGGCAGGATATAGCGGTAGAACTTGTTTCCGATGCTGTGAGAAGGTCGCGGGCAGGACTGCAGGATACAAACCGTCCGATAGGTTCGTTTATATTTATGGGTCCGACAGGTGTAGGCAAAACAGAATTAACCCGTGCCTTAGCTGAATTTTTATTTGACGATGAAAAATCTATGGTCAGGATAGATATGAGCGAATATATGGAAAAACATTCTGTAGCACGGTTAATAGGTGCACCGCCCGGCTACGTGGGATTTGAAGAAGGAGGACAGCTTACCGAAGCAGTCCGGAGAAGACCTTACTCGGTTATACTGTTTGATGAAATTGAAAAGGCACATCCTGATGTTTTTAATGTTTTATTGCAAATACTTGATGACGGACGGCTGACTGATGGCCAGGGTCGCACGGTAAATTTTAAGAATGCTATAATTGTAATGACATCAAACATTGGCAGCCAGTATTTAGCCAACGGGAACACAGACGAATCAAAAAAACTTGTTTACGAGGAACTAAAAAGGACGTTCAGTCCCGAGTTCTTAAACAGAGTTGATGAAATAATCCTGTTCAATAATCTTACAATGGAACACATGAAAGAGATTGTAGAAATCCAGTTGAAATATCTTGGAAAACATTTAGCCGAGAGTAAAATTAAACTTAATTTGACCGAAAAGGCAAAGAAACTTCTTGCTGAACGAGGGTTTGACCCTGTCTATGGAGCAAGACCTTTGAGACGCACTATTCAGAAGATGATAGTCAATCCCTTATCAAAGAAAATCCTTGCAGGAGAATTCAAAGGAACAGACGAAATCAAAATTGATACGGATAAGAAAGACGAAGAGTTGGTGCTTTCTTGACTATTGCCAAATAATATTTATAGAATATAGTCCTTAAATTTGGTAGAAGATTTAAGGGTTTGAAAAATGTCCTCAAAAAATAGATATAGTTTCTCAGTTAAAAGAAACACATAAAATTTTCGGGAGGGTCAAGGTTGTTGGCAAAGAAAGTTTCTCCATCAGGGTTAACTTTTAAACTCTTGAAAGAAACAAAAATTTAAAGGAGTGTATTAATATGAAACTGGATGACATAGTTATTTCAAAAGCAATAATGGAAACTTTTACTAAAGATTTTGTTGACTATCTGGAGGTGGATGTTGCAATTGTCGGCGGAGGACCTGCGGGGTTGACGGCAGGATATTATCTGGCTAAAAAAGGTAAGAAAGTTGTCTTGTTTGAGCGAAAGTTATCAATCGGCGGCGGCATGTGGGGCGGAGGGATGATGTACAACAAATGTGTATTTCAGGAAGACGCAAAGAAAATACTTGATGAATTTGGTGTGACAACTCATAAATATCAGGAAGGGTATTATGTAACCGATTCCCTGGAGACGGTTTCGGTTTTGTGTTCAAAGGCAATAAAAGCAGGTCTTAAAATATTTAATTTGATATCAGTTGAAGATGTAATGATAAGAAAAGAAAAAATTACCGGGCTTGTGCTGAACTGGAGCGCAGTACAGCTGGCAAAGCTGCACGTTGACCCGATGACTATCCGGGCGAAATACGTTATAGATGCTACCGGGCATGATGCAGAAGTCGTTAAAATAGTCGTCAGAAAGATTGGCAAAAAACTTTATACAAAAACAGGGGATATGCTGGGTGAAAAACCTATGTGGGCTGAAGTTGGTGAAAAGGATATTATAAAAAACACGAAGGAATGTTATCCCGGACTTTATATATGCGGTATGGCATCAAATGCTGTTTTTGGCGGTCCGAGGATGGGCCCAATATTTGGCGGGATGCTATTGTCCGGTAAGAGAATATCCGGACTAGTTACTTGACTTTTTTTAAAAATTATAGTATACTATATTTGTTCATAAATTTTCATTTTTATTGAAAGGAGTAATGGCGATATAGATAGCGATAATGGTAATGGTTCTACTAAAAAGATATTAGTGGTTGAAGACGAAGAGTTCCTTGGCGAGGTTATAAAAGATTCACTGACAGCTTCAGGATATGCTGTTCTTCTGGCAAGAGATGGACAGGAATATTATAAATGCATTAAGAGCACGGTGCCTGATATAGCAATACTTGATATGAAATTACCCGATGTAACGGGTGTAGATTTGATTAAACATCTTAAAGCAACTTATCCGGAGGTACCCATAATAGTAAATAGCGCTGCTGTTGAATATATAGAACATCCTGAAGTAAAACCCAATATTGTATGTTTTCTTGTCAAACCCACAAAGATGGGCGAATTGAAAGCCAAAATAGCAGAAACCTTAAATCTTTGTTCAAAATAATCCTGCCACATCTTATCTCTGTAAAATTTGCAAAAGTTTGAATTTATTGATAGAATTTAACGACTAAAATTGCTATAAAAATAGGGACAGACACTATTGATTTGGTTCGTAAGAAGTCCCCATACTTTCTCCCCATACTTTCGAAAGGAATCTGATATGACAGAGAGAGAACGTTTCATAAACACAATGGAGTATAAACCTGTTGATCATATTCCCAACTATGAATTGGGAGTATGGCCGCAGACAGTCGCTTGCTGGGAAAAAGAGGGATTGAAAGCTACTGATTTGCACTGGGATTGGTTTACCGGAGAAGAATATTTCAATATGAACAGCAGGGAATTTATTCCGGTAAATTATGGAATGATACCGCCTTTTGAACAAAAAGTGTTGGAAAAAACTGATCGTTACGAAATAATTCAAAATTCCATCGGCATTGTAACAAAAGCATTAATTGAAGGCACGGTTGGCGGTGGCAGATTATGTATGGACCAGTACCTGAAATTTCCCGTAGAAAAACCCGAAGATTTTAAAGAACTCAAGAAACGTTATATAGCAAATCTACCAGTAAGGTATCCTCCGCAGTGGAAAACACAGAGGTTGAGCGGATGGAAAAACCGGGAGCATGTTCTTGTCCTGGGACAGAATTGTGCTGCCGGTGGTTTTTACTGGCGTGCAAGAGAGTGGATGGGGACAGAGAATCTCTCTTTAGCATGGTATGACTATCCTGAAATGATGCATGAAATGATGGAATTCTATGCTGATTTTACTATTGAGGTTTCAAAGTCTATATTAGAGGAAATTGATACGGAATATTTTAACCTGTCTGAAGATTTTGCAATGAAGACAGGCCCTTTGCTTAGCCCATATACATTCAAGGAATTTATATTCCCGCATATGAAAAGGCTGGTCACTTTCTTAAAATCACATAGGGTTAAATATGTGACACTTGACAGTGATGGAAATCCTGAAGCGATAATACCTATGTTGATGGATGCAGGAATAGATTTAATCTGGCCGCTTGAACGCGCGTCTGATATGGACCCCGTAAGAATTAGAAAAAAATTCGGGAAGAATTTGCGGTTAAGTGGCGGAGTAGACAAAAGGGAATTAGCAAAGGATAAAAAAGCCATTTATAACCATCTAAAAGAACTGGTTCCTTTAGTAGAAGAAGGCGGGTATATACCAACTGTGGACCACACCGTGCCACCTGAAGTTTCACTGGAAAATTTCCGTTACTATATGGAACAGAAACAATTCCTGCTTGCCGGCAAACTTTAATAGTAATTATTCAGTGAACCGACAGTAGGTTTCTTAGGAACCATGGTAAAAACTTGGAATAGTGACTTGACTGAAGTTGTTTCAAAGCCCTAATGAAATAAGTCGTCGTTCATAACAAACTTTACTGGAGTCAAGCGGATACCCCCATAAAACTAATTCCTGTCGGTGAATTTTACTACAATGTATGTTGTTCAATACCTAAACTTATTCGTATTGCTTTATTTATCCCTTCCATTTCTGATTTAGGTACTGAGCCAATTTTTTTCTCAAGTCTTTTTTTATCAACGGTAGTTATCTGAGATAAATTAGCAAATGAAACATTATGTAATCCTGTTTCACCAGGTTCAAGTTTTACACCAATAGGTAATTGTTCGAGTTTAGAAGTAGATGTTATACTTGTTACTATTACAGTCGAACCACAATTATTAGCTACATTGTTTTGTATTACAACAACTGGTCTTTTTTTCGCGATTATTGGACTGTCTTGGGGTTTTCCATAATCTAAAATCCAAATATCACCACGTAAAATCTTATCGTTCAACATTTAAATATCCCCCCGAGAATGAAATATTAAGGAATTATTTCAGAAGCTAAATGTAACATTTCTTCGGCTTCTTTTCTGTTTTCTTCAGCAAGTGCTTTATAGATTGGACCATATTTTTGTTCCAATTTTTTTTCAATTTTTGTATCTAAACCTAAAAATGATACAATAGCCTTTCTGAAACATTCGCTTCTGTTTAAACCAATTTCTTCGCATCTTTTATCAACAGCTTTTCCTAACTCTTTTGGCAATGTAATTAAAACCTTGGTATACATTGTCCCTCCCTTTGCTTTGCATATTTCGTTATTCGAAAACGTGTCATATCTTTTGTTTTTTTTGGGATATCTTTAATATATCCTCAATATATATACCATATATTTTGGATTTTGTCAAGGGGGGTAAAAAGTAGTTGCTCTGTTCTGTATGATCTTAACCGCTCAATTTTGATAAATGTTTGGGTAAAGGCAGCACGTTCGTTACTTTTCCGCCATTTCTTATTGATTCTGTTGCTGCACATCCCACCGCTACACTCATTCTTCCTGCAACCGGCGTTGATAGTGGTGGTTTATTCTTCCCTCAGTCCCTATAAATGTATCTTCCACATCTATTTCTTTTCTAAAAACACATTGTGAACCTATACTTTCATTATTTACCCCAACTCCTCCTGGTGACACTTCCACGCAAACGTCTTTATCCTTACAATTGGGACAGGTCAGGTTGTTGGGTTTATCCCCACCGTAGTAGTCAAGACTTCCAAACGCTGATACTTTTTTTGTATATTTTCCTGTTATCCAGTGTATCATGTCTATGTCATGTGATGCTTTCTGTAACAAAAGGCTGGTTGTATTTTTACTGACACCATGCCAGTCGTGATAATACCAATCACCGCCTGTGCCGACGAAATGCCTGACCCACACTGCTTTTATTTTACCTATTGTCCCTCTATCTACAATGTCTTTCATCGTCTGAAATATACTCATATAGTGCATATTAAACCCGACCATAAGTTTCTTTTTAGACTTCTGCCAGGCAGACAGTATCCTGTCACAACCCCGAACTGTTATCGCTAATGGTTTCTCACAGAATACATGTTTCCCTGCGGTTAGCGCATCTACAGCGTGGTCTTCATGGCAATAATCTGGTGAGGTTACAGCTATTGCATCTATATCTTTCCTTTTCAATAATTCTTTATGGTTTGTTGTTACAAATATATCACTGCATTTCCAAAATTAAACCTGATTTTTAGACCAGTCCAGTGTTCCTTTAAGGCCCTCTTCCAAATCAACTTCTATTTTAAAACCCAGTTCTGATTTTGCTAATGAGTTGTCACCCTGAGAATGAATTATATTGCCTTTGGGTAACGGTAAATATTCACGGGTTGACTCAACTCCCATTAATTTAGAAATCTTATCGTGGAGTTCACATATTGATATTGATTTCCCTGTTGAAACATTATAAGCAGCACCGTTTAGTTTAGAGCCTTTCTTCATTGCCAGTATGTTAGCATTTACCACATTATCCACATAAATCATATCCCTGGTCTGTTTCCCGTCACCCTGCAATTGAGAACTACCCTTATTTTTTATCTGGTTAATTACAATAGTAACTCCTCCGGGATGCGGTAAATCAGCATTCTGTCGCGGTCCGAATACGTTAAAATATCTCAAGGATACTGTGTCAATATTATGTAACCTGGAAAAAAGTTTCATATAATTTTCCCCTGTTACTTTGTCCAGGGCGTATGGAGAAGCAGGATCTAAAGGTGCCGTTTCCTTGATAGGAAGTTCCTTACGGTCGCCATACACAGCTGCGCTTGAAGAAAAAATTATCTTTTTAACTCCATATTTGACTGCAAGTTCAAGCAGTTTGACAGTGGCAAGTATATTCTGTTCTGCACTCCAGGAGGGTTTTTCTAAACTTTTATTAACAGAACTATTAGCAGCGAGATGGAATATATATTCTTTTCCCTTAATAGTTTCCTCTAAAGTTTTGAAATTTAAAATGTCACTATGAACAAAATTAATTTCTTTTATAACTGACTTAATATTTTCAGGTTCTTTTTCAGGTGTTCTGTCTATTACTGTTACTTCATTGCCCAATTTAACTAATCTTTCAGTTAAATGGGACCCTATAAATCCTGCTCCACCGGTAATTAAAACTTTTGACATTTTGTATCTCCCGGTCCTCGTTTTTTTACTGTAAATCTATCTTCCCTGCCCCTTCAGATGGATAAGCAGCAAAAATATAGTCGGAAATCCTGTTTTCGGGTAAATAATTTCCATAATAATCTGATGTTACTTTCTTTATAAATTCATCTACTCTCTTTTTATGAACTAAACTC
>MNXB01000072.1 GCA_001871125.1 Elusimicrobia bacterium CG1_02_37_114 | reverse complement strand
TAATAAACTTATGGACAAATTAGGTGTAAGTATTATAATCCCCTGCTATAATGAACTGGATAATATTGATAGACTTTATTCCGAACTGAAGGAAACCGTTAAGAGATTAGACTGTCCGGCAGAATTAATATTTGTTGATGACGGTTCAACTGACGGCACCAGAGAGAAACTGCAGGGGTTGGCATCTGCTGATAAGGATACTAAACTGATATTATTGAGCAGGAATTATGGTCAGACGACAGCGCTTGCTGCAGGGCTGGATTTTTCTAAAGGGGAATTGATAATAACCATGGACGGCGATTTGCAAAATGACCCCAGGGATATCGGGTTACTCCTGGAAGAAATTAAAAAAGGAACGGATGTGGTAAGCGGCTGGAGGAAACAAAGGAAGGATAAGTTTTTTACAAGAATATTACCGAGTAATATTGCAAATTTCCTGATTTCATTTCTAACTGGTGTTAAATTACACGATTACGGTTGTGCATTGAAAGTATATAAAAAGGAATTTCTTGCAAATTTATCAATTTATGGCGAAATGCACAGGTTTTTACCGGCATATTGCGTATGGCAGGGAGCGAAGGTTTCTGAAATTGTTGTCCACCACAGGCCGAGAATCTACGGTAAGTCAAAATACGGGTTAGGCAGAATATTTAAGGTGCTTCTTGACCTTTTTGTGGTTAAATTCTTTTTATCTTATCTTACAAAACCTATTTATATTTTTGGCGGCGCGGCGGTTTTAGCATTCTTATTTGGTTTAGTCGTGAATATCGTCGTTATTATAAGAAAAGTATCTTTTGCAGGACAGTGGCTGAGCCCTCTGTTTTTTATCGGTTTTTCATTCTGGGGATTGAGCGTGGTATGTATGCTGCTGGGTTTGCTTTCGGAGATACTTGTCAGATTGTATTTTGAATCACGCCAAACCCCGTCTTATAGAATCAGTAAAAAGGTCAATCTATGAAAATATTATTCCTCACGGCGAGTTATGGCACAGGACATGTAACCGCAAATAAATGGACACAGCAGGCACTGGTAAAATCTCATCCTGAGGTGGATACGCTGATTGTGGATTTTTTAAAAGACAAGGATTACTCTCAATCAGGAAGTATTTTTAACAGGTTCTACAACTGGTCTATGGAAATGCCCATAATATGGGATAAAATTTTTGATTTAAGCAATTCTTTTCTGGCACATTTTTATTTTAAAAATATTTTTGCAAGGTTATATCATTCATTTTACAGGTTGTTTAAGAAAGAAAAACCTGATTTGTTTGTAACCACGCACCCTTACTGGAATTTTATTATTGAGAATTACAAAAACCGTTTTAAAGAACATTCTAAATGCGTTACGATTGTCACTGATTCCACGGCGATTCACCGCACCTGGATAACTTCAGGAGTTGATTATTATATAGTTGCTGATGAAGAATCAAGGACCGCAATGAAGGTGCTGGGAGTTGATGAGGGGAAACTGTTTGTCGCCGGTTTTCCTGTCAATCCGGAATTAGGAGAACCTTTTGATAAAGAAAGTTTTTTAACAAAACTTGGTATGGAAACAGGAATACCTACGGTACTGGTGGTGGTTGGATTAGGAGATGTTAAAAAATTCATTAAAATCGTTCACACCCTTGGAAAACAAGTAAGTTTTAATTTTCAGATAATAGTAATTACGGGAAAATACAGGACTGTCTATAGAACTTTGAACAAAAGGGGTTATCTTGTCAGGACAAAAATTCTGGGCTGGACAAACAGAATGGCTGATTTCTTACGTGCAAGCGATATTGTTATATCGAAAGGCGGTGGTGCAATTGTTATGGAGACACTTGCCGCCGGTAAACCGATAATTATACCTGTTTTCACTCCCGGACAGGAACGCGGTAATGCAAAATTAATAATGAAATATGGATTGGGTTATGCAGGCACAGCTCTTTCAGAGGTTTTTAGATATACATACAACCTTCTCAGCCTTCCACAGAGACTCACGGATTTACAAAATCATGTCCGACGATTTAGCAAACCCGATGCTGCAAAAAACATTGCTGAATTTATTTATAAAATTAGATAATCCTGCGGACAGATTGATATGAATCACTTCCCTCATATAGAAGAATTCATCAAAAAATTAAGGTACAAAAGAGTTTTATATTATTCAATTAAAAACTCTATAGTCATAATAGCGACCAGTGTGTATCTTATAACTTTTTTCTGCTTTTTAGATTACCTGTTGCCATTACCCATCGGAATAAGGTTTATGTACTGGGGGACAGTATTATTTTTGGTTGCGGGTTCATTGATAAGGATTGTAAGGTTTAGTCAAATAACGGGACCGGAGAAAATTATAAGTGAGTTACAGGCAAGGTATAGTTTCTTCTCCGATGACCTTATAAATGCATGGTGTTTGGGTAAAAAAGAGGAAATAAAGGGTGTGTCAGCAGAACTCATAGATGCATTTATAGAGAATGTCAATAGAAGTATTTCAAATATACCTGTCCTTGAATATTTAAATATTGATAAACTGACAAAAACCTGCAGGTTTTTGACTGTCTCTCTTATAATATCTGCCTGTATATGCATAGTTTTTTTTCGTAACAACGTTGTACGCATCCTCTATCCTTCGGTTAGTTCAGAATTTATCAGAAGTATGAGAATAAATCCAGGTAGCGTTAATGTTCCCTGGGGTAGTGATGTGGAAATATCGGTGGAATTGCTCACTCCCGCCAGATATATCCCGTATGTTGTTATCAGGACAAAAAAAACGTCACCGGTAGAGTATGATATGATAAACACTGGTGAAAAGTTCATATATGAAGTAGAACATATTTCAACGCCTAACGAGTATTTTATAAAATGGAAAGGGTTGAGAAGTCAAAAATATACTCTGAATCCGTTATTTGTACCAAAATTAGGTGATTTTAAACTTAAATATTTTTTCCCTTCTTATACGGGAATTTCTTATAAAGAGGGTTCCATGCTGGGTGAAATGGAATATCTTGCAGGAACGAGGATAGAATTTTCTGCCGTATCAAATAAGTTATTAAAAAAAGCTGTCTTAAAAAACTCCTGGTCATCACAGACAATACCGCTAAAAATTTCAGGTAAGAACAAAGTTTCCGGTGAATTTATTGTGGAGAAAAACGGTGAATGCTGGTTTGAATTGATTTCTGATGATGCTATGGTGGATTCAGCACCCGCACACTATCAAATAAAAATCAAAAAGGATTCCATACCCGAAATAACCATTCTATCCCCGGGACAG
The DNA here is from genome assembly GCA_001871125.1 of Elusimicrobia bacterium CG1_02_37_114. Taxonomy (GTDB): domain Bacteria; phylum Elusimicrobiota; class Endomicrobiia; order CG1-02-37-114; family CG1-02-37-114; genus CG1-02-37-114. The sequence goes on along the minus strand of MNXB01000072.1, from coordinate 4,444 downwards.
AACTTAGTGGTTTCGCAGGACAGTAAAGTGAATTTGATATACAAAGTTAACGATGATTTCGGTGTCTCCAGAGTAATGCTAATTTACCGTTTAACAGGCAAAACCAAAGAGGATAAAATATTGTTAAGGCGATTTGATGCCGTATTGACGGATGGCATTTTTGAATATCAGTGGGATATATCCGGTATAAAATCAAATCCCGGTGATACAATTGAATATTTTCTGGAAGTATTTGATAATGATACAATTTCCGGACCAAAACGTTCTGTTTCAAATACTTATGAATTAAAAATCTATAGTTATGAACAGGAACACGCACAGATTGAATCAGAACTTAAAGATTTCCGCAATGAACTTCTGAAACTGTTGGGTGACCAGACTAACCTGGAATCTAAACTGAGTAAGTTGCTTGCCGACGGTCAACTGCCCTCTGTGAAAGAACAGGCAGAAATGATTCAGGGACAGGAGAAAATAAAGGAAGATACCGGTAATTTGATGCAAAAGATTAGTAAACTATTGTCCCGTATGGAACTTGACCCATATACAAATTATCAGGTCTTCAGTGAGCATCAGCATATTCAGAAGTCCTTAGAGTCTCTTAAACAGAACCAGCTTAGCGAGACGGTGGAATCACTGAATGACAGAGAATTTGTCAGTGCAGATAATCTGATGGATGAAATTATTTCAAATTTAGAACACCTGAACTTGATTGCAGAAGATGTCCTGCAGTACCAAAAAATGGAAGATTTGATTAACAGTTCAGAAAAAATGTCACAGATGGGAGAATCTCTTGCTGAGGGGCTTAAAGGAAAAATGTCAGCAGAAAAAGCAAAAGAGTTAGGAGAAATTGTTGACAAAATTAATGAAATGATGAAGGAAATACAGGACCTTGTTCAGAAAATGCCTCAGGATTTACCTGAAGAGTTTGTTAATCAGCCGGCAGTCAAGAAAATAGATTTTAATGAGATGTCGTCATTTTCACAGGGTTTAAAGGAAAGTCTTGCAAAAGGTGATTACGAGAATGCATTGAGACTTGCGAAAGAACTTTTAGGCAGGGCAAAATCAATGCTGGAAACTTTCAAAAACGCCAGGGGTGATGTCGGATTCAGTTCAGCCGATAGTGCATTTTCAGAGCAGATGGAAAAAGAATACGTTGAATTGAAATCAATAATTACAGAGCAGAATGAAATATTAAAAGAGACAAACGAGATAGAAAAGTTCCGTCAGGAATTATTGATGGAAAAACAAAAACAGTTATTGTCAGAACTATCTAAGAAACAGAAACAGTTAATGGAACAAACCCGGGGTTTCACGGAGAAATCAAAGAAAGCGGAGCCGAAAGATATCGGTTCCAGTTGTATGTTTTACAGAGATAAATTGCTGCCTGTTATGGATAAAATATATACGGAACTTACTTTACAAAAAATAGACAAGTCCCAGGAGTGGTTAGAAGAAGTTATAAAACAATTAGATTCACTGGAAAAAACTCTAAAAGATTATAAACCGATAGTATCAACACATAGTGTTAATTTATACGAAGAAACTGTCAGCGAGACAGGAAAAGTAAAAGCTGGTGAACAGCAAATTCTTGATGTATTAAAATCTCCGACGGAAGTAGAGTTTCAGGCGAATGTTCAGGATAGACTCAAAGGTCTTTCTGGCAGACAGGGCACATTGAAATCGCGGACAGTTAATTTAGACCGCGAGGTCCAGAAAATGTCCCGTTCCAGCGCTTTAATAACACCCGACATTTCCAATAACTTGCGTAAGGCAGCCCATGAAATGGACAATGCGCAGGAAAATCTCATTAAAGGCAAAACAGATAAATCGGTTATAAATGAACGGCAGGCATTGGAATACCTTTCACAGGGCGATTCAGGTATGCAGAACAGTATGGGCTCTCAGTCACAGATTATGAAACAGGCAGGTAAGCCAATGGCGGGTTTTATGCAGTCAGGTTCACAGCAGGGCGGTGGAATTATGGGTATCCGTTCAGGTGTAGTTGTTCTTCCGGGGCTTGATGAATATACTCCCCCGAAGGAATTCCGTGAGGAATTGCTTGAATCATTGAGGGAAAAATATCCTGAGAGTTATGAAAAGATAATTAAGGAATATTACAAAGAACTCAGTAAATAATGTCAAGACCTGACCCCATGAAAATTTTTGTTAGTTTAATTTTGATTTTAATTGCTTCCGCGGGGGAGTGCAGTGATAAATTTAAAAGAGGTATGCAATACCTGGAATTGGGTGAGACGGATAAAGTTAAGGAAATAACAGGTCAACTTTCAGGCGATGAACTGTCCCATTTTATAAGTCTGTCAAGTTTTTATGCGGGCGATTACAGAACAGCACTGATTGAAATGAAAAAAACTGACCTCAGCGATGGGGAAAGAATGAGATGGTTTTATTATTTAACCAAACTCAATGATATGACGCAGGACTTTAATGAATATGAAACCGAATACTGCAGGATAAGGTTGAAAAAAACCGATTTGGTTATGAGGACATACGTAGAAGATTCTTTTGGAGAAATTATTGAGAAAATAGGCAGGGTATTTGATTTTATTCCGCAGGAAAAAATATTGATTGAAGTCTATCCGACAAAAGAAGAATTTTCTATTGCTTCAACGCTCGGAGACGAAACAGTTGAACGTTCAGGAGCCATTGCCATAAGTAAATTTAACCGTCTGATGATTACCTCTCCGCAGAGCCTGCCTTATGGTTACAGATGGTTAGATACCGTATGCCATGAATATATACATTTTGTGCTAAATCGTGTAAGCGGAGGCAATTGTCCGCTGTGGTTACATGAAGGGACTGCAAAATATTTTGAAACCGTATGGCGTGTGAACCCGCCTGAATATTTGACTCCAGGCAATGTCAACCTTCTGATTGATGCAATGGAGAGGGGGACATTAATCCCGTTTTCAAGGATGCACCCGTCATTAGTTTATTTAAAGAATCAGGATGAGGTTAACCTGGCATTCTGCGAAGTTTCAACAGCGGTGGATTTCCTGACAAAAAAATACGATTTGAATAATATTATGCGTCTTATGCAGACAAATAGTTGTGATAAGGCGTTTAAGAAAGTCCTCGGGTATGATACGGGAAAGTTTGAAAATAACTGGAAAAAATATCTTAAAACATTAAAACTTGATAAAACCCGGGGAGCAGTTTCAGATAAGATTCGCTGGAAGAAAGTAGATGAAATTGATGAATTTGTAGGTATGGAGTTGAGGGATTATGTGAGGTTGGGAGAGAGGTTTAGAAAAAACGATAATTATGAGAGTGCATATATCCAATACCAGAAAGCCCTGGCAATTGAACCTTACAACCCTGTTGTATTACTGAAGATGGCAAAGAGTTTACTCGCCAGAGGCGAGGGATCACTCGCTGAAGAAAAACTTAAGTTAGCAGTGAAAAACAATCCAAACTATGTCTCGGGCTATGAATTGTTAGGCGAATATTATGTCCATAGCGGAAACTATGAAGCTGCAGTTGAAATATGCAATCAGGCGATTTCCATTAACCCGTTTAATCCCGCAGTCCACTACTATCTGGCGAAAGCATACATTGAACTTAATAAATTAGAAGAGGCATATAAAGAGTTAAAGAACCTGGAACTCCTTGAACCTTATTACCCGGGATTGCAAAATTATTTGGAAAAACTTGAAAAAAATAAAGAATAACAAAATCTTTTAAAACCCCTTGACGAATTCAAAACAGTATGATATAATAATAATAGAAAGTAATCTTTTATCTAAACTATAAGGCGGGAGGTTAAAAATGAGCAAAATAATGTCATTCGCATTAAAAGTTCCCGAAGACACTATAAAGTCAGTCAAGAAATTCTGTAATGAGAAGGGAATGAAAATAGGCATGTTTGTTAGTCAAGCAATAAAAGAGAAAATTGAGCGAGACGAAATGTTCGAAGACTCTGGAGATATCATGCGTTTACGATACGAAGAACCAGCCGCAACACCTCTGGAGGAATATTTTGAAAAAAGAGGAATATAAAATATTACTGTTACCATCAGGACAAAGAGACTTAGATGATATTACTGACAAGAAATTACTATTAAGACTTAAAGAATCAATGTTGTCTTTAAAATCCGACACCAGGCCACATGGTTGTATAAAATTATTAGATAAAGAAGGCGGACATAGAATTAGGGTTGGAGATTACAGATATTGTTATAGAATTGATGACACATCAAGAGAGGTTTTTATATACAGGGTAAAACATAGAAAAGATGTTTACAGATAAAACCCTGAAAATCTTAGTCTTTTGAAAACTATAATTGGATGTGGTATTCAGTAGCGTCCGAATTATGTCTTTTTTCCCACTTTGATAAATCCTTTATAAATTGATAAAATAAATACATGAATAAAGCACTAAAAAACATTTTTTGGGACACCAATATAGAAAAAATACATCCTAAGA
>MNXB01000051.1 GCA_001871125.1 Elusimicrobia bacterium CG1_02_37_114 | reverse complement strand
GCCAGTGCCCGAACCGATGTCCAAAATTTTATTTCCCGGTTGGGGGTCTAACAATTCCAACATAAAAGCCACAACCAAGGGCTGGGAAATTGTCTGGCCATAACCGATAGATAATGCTTCATTTAGTTCAGCTAAATCTTTTATCTCCCGGGGCAAAAAATCAACCCTTTTAATTTTTCTAAATGCCTCAATAATTCTTGGTGTTTTTAGCCAACCTTCTTCAATTAAAGAATCAATTAATGCCATTTTTATTTTTCTTGGTAAAGAGAGGATTTTTTAATGATAATTTTATAAATGTTTTCGATGAAATCACCGCCGGCATGACCCAAAATAAAAGCCAGGGCTGGAGTAAATAGTCTTAGTCCGTAAAAGTTGTTATTGTAATTTCTCGCGAAAATCTTATTCATTTATTTTATTATTTTATATACTTTCCTCTCTCCCGATGGCAGATAATATTCTAATTCTATGTTAGAAAGCCATTTGGGTTTAAAACTCCAAGAGGGATCAGTGGTTGTGGCTAACAATATTTTTTCTTTTGTAAATAAATTATATAAATAAAAATCAACTTTTTTACCAGCCTTACGCCACTCGTCATAAACCTGCTCTGCCACCTCGTGAATGCCAATCCAGCCAGGTCCGGTGTCGTAAGTGACATAGCCGAATTCCGGATTAAAAGCGGTGCCACCCAAAGTGCCCGCAGGAGCGGGTAAAACATCTAATTCCCAAAGCTCCCTTAGAATTCTCAAATAAGCTATTTCATTGGCGCCAATAGATAAATCACCCCAAAAATAATCCCCATTCTTTGTCCATGACTCCAAACCAAAATAACCAAGAAGATCTGGATATTTTTCGAATAATGTCTGGCGTAATAATACAAAACTATCAACTCTAAGATTTAAATCCTTAATTACTAGAGCATAATCTTCTCTCTCTAAATAACCTCTTACAAGAGCAATATAAATTTCACGAGGATCCACCTGAAAAACAAGCGAATAATAAGATATAAATTCCTTAGGTTTTTCAGATAGAAGGAGAAGCGGCTTCCCCTTACCACTATAATCATATTTCCAAATCTCATCTCTATACCCCGGTGCCTGTTTGTTTATTTCTGGATTATAATTAAATACCCTCAACACATAAACCCCACACTTCCGTGGTTGAACTGGGTAATAAACAGGCAAAATAGAATTGATTGAAAATCGGGAAATTTCATTCCCGCTCTTTTTGTCTTTAATAATAATATCGACAGGAGTAACATCTTGCCGCCAGTTTATGGTGTAATCTACTGTTTCGTTATCTGATAAACATGGTGGATGGCTAGTTTGACTTTCTAGCGAACTTTGGAGATTTTTTCTAAAGAAATAAAAGTAAACATCTGCACTGGCTAAAAGTAAAAAAATGATGATAGGAATGACAATAAAAAATTTCTTCATATGAACTATCATATTCCTAATAATTCTAGAAACCGGGATGGGATTTTAGATAAGACCTCGTAAAGACTGGCTAATAAATTGGATACTTTTGTAATGACTGTTTGTTTCTCAGCACCCCGGATTGTACGAATAGAATCTGAGCCCTTGATATTAAAACCATTGAGGGTTTTTCCAGTTAAAGTTGTTTCTTGGTCACCACACTTAATACCTGTGTCACTAAATTTGAAATGCAGTATTAAATCGAGGTCGCCGTCTCCATCAATATCTTCCAAGTGCCGCTGAGCTTTGCCATTGCGGTCTCGATGAATTTCTTGAGCATTATTAGGACCGAAACGAACCGTGTTTGAGTCAACGGTTGCGGCATCAAAAAAATTATTAGTAAGAATTGCTACGGGGATTACGCCTTTTTGATTTTTACAATTAATTGAATTAGGATAACTGCTAGGTTTAATATCAATATTTACAATTCGATAAGATTGTGTTTCTTGAATATTCTCTTTTGAATAGTTGAGTTCAAATGATTGAATATTTTCAGCTGTTGTGCTTGATTGGTATGTTATATCTTTTGACTGACCATTTTGGTCGTAAGCTAATATACTAAGAGTGTAACTTCCAGTATCTGTGCCAATAACCCGAATATCATATTTGCCATCTAACGGATGCGGTATCCAGATATTTTTGCTTTCCTTAGTTGGTGTTGGTACTTCTGGGAAAGGATTACCTATGCCTTCTTGATAGTGAACTCCCCCTGGGATTTCATTGTATTCAACATTATTTATCGGGTCTTTTCCTAATTTCCTTCCTTGGGGATCAATAACCAAAAGTTCAGCAGGCGAAGCAAGGTTGAGAGAAATACTGTCTACTCCTCGCAAAGCCAAAGCTGGACTAAATAATCTTAGCCCATAGAAATAATTGCTGTAATCGTGGGCGTAAGAGCCAGCTGTTTGAGTTAGTTTTTTTGTATTGTACCAAGCAGGGTCTTTAATAGTGTAGGTAGTAGCTAATTTACCATCAGCAACAATAAAATGAGAAGTAAGTTCTCCTTGAACCATCACTTTTTCATATAAGATAACTGGATGCAAATCATCAAGATAAAAATCTAAAGTAGTGTTATCTTTGTAATCTATGGGTCCATCGTAAACAATTCTGGCAAAGCCAGATTCATCTCTGGAGTATTCTTGAATCTTTTCCCATTTCACGCCTCCATCTGGCCAATAACCATCGTTGTCTGGATTTGCGAGCCAGTTATTGAAAGTCAATGGATTAACATCGTTATTATCAACATCTGTGGTTACGCCGTGGAAGCGTAGGAGCATTACTTCGGAGGTTATAGCACAACCACAATTTCCAATTGTCCAACCGCAAGTAGGATATGGATTTTCAGGAGTAGCATAAGCGTAAGCTCGTCCGGACCATCTTCTAGTTTCTTCATCCGATGGGTAAGAAGATAATACCTGTGTATAGAGCGGAACTAATTTTACCTCAAAGTCCACGTTTCCTACTTCTCCGAACTCTTGCCAATCGGAAGCTGCTCCTCGCGAGTCAATTGCTCTTAGCCGCCAGTGATATTGGCCGTTAATAAGTCCATACCTACTTATGGTTGCCTCGCTACCAGAATCAACAAATTCAGAGCTTAAAATTCCTCCATCATAAATTCCGGTAAATGGTTCATCAAAACCTCGAAGTTCTACCTCAAGTTTTACCTGATCATTGTCTGGATCGCTTACCACTGCCTTGAAAATAACGGTTGATTCGGTGGTTATTCCTTCTTCATTTATTGTTGTTATGCCATCTGATTTGTATTGATTGAGATTCGAGATAGTCGGCGGTTCCGCTATAAAAGAAGCGTACTCTACTTCTCTATAATATGTGTTTGAGCCGTAGTCATAGCCACCGATAGCATAAACATAACCATTTAATGAAACGGAACTATGAGAAGCTCTGCCTTTAAGTAAAGGGTTGGTTAAACTCCAATTTTCAATTGAACCATCAGATTTAATTTGAGCATACCAAACATTCTGGAAATCGCTACCGCCACCTATTATATAAACCTTATTATTTTCTAACACAGAAGTGTGCCAAGATTTTACCATAGGAAGAGGGGTTGTTGTGGCCCATATCCCGATTACTCCGTCTAGTGGAATCGGAGTATACCAAACTTCATTCCTTTGTCTGAAACCATCAAAACCTCCTGCTATATATAAATAACCATCGTTAACGAAGGAAGTATGAGCACAAAGAGAAGTAGGAAGGACGCCTATCTCAATCCAAGAACCAATTGTTCCATCAGAATTAATTGAGGTACGAAAGATCGAATTATAGTACTGGTTAGGAAAATATGGGTAGCGATACATTCCGCCCACCGAATATAAGTATCCGTTATATACAAAGGATGTATGGGCTGCTGTGCCTTTTGGAAGTGGGGTGGTAGGAACCCAATCGCCAATCTCGCCATTTTTGTAAATAGGGGCATACCACACATCATTATAAGTTGGTCCGTAGGGCTCCCAACCGCCCATTATGTATAGATAATTATTATATACTACTGCCGTAAGATTAGCCATAGTTTTAGGGAGAGAGGTTGTAAAGTTCCATTGATTAATTTGACCATCGTTAGAGATAAAGCTGTACCAAACTGCTGTTGAGTCGGTTCCGAGTCCACCAATTACATAAAGATAATTATTGTGCACAACTGACGCATGGTAGCGTCTACCTTCCGGAAGAAAAGTCGTCCACTGCCATTCTCCTAAACCAATATTGTCTTGAGAATTGATAAAATTGGGGGGAGCCGAATCATTGATAAAAATACAGGTTTTAGTTACTTCATCCCACCTTTCATATTCTAAGCAATCTTCGGGAATGATTATTGTTCCTTTTTCTTCTTCAATTCGGAGATGGTGAAACCGGGTTAAGTCCTGAGTCCATGAATAGCTTCCTTGGCCGTTGGAAACAAAAACAGCTTCGTTTTTGTAGCTGTCCTCAAATTTAGAGTAGGTTGTGTTGGGTTCTAAGTTTCCAATGGTTAAATTAGTGAAATTACTTGAAGTTGAAGCCTCAATATTGAGACTTATTGTTTTTGGTATAGACTCCAATAATACTGTTATTTCTTCTGTACTTTGCAGGGAAACATTGAGATATTCGCTATTAGTTATTTCAAAATAAGTGCCGGTACCCTCAATTCTTCCTGGCATCGATGGTTCTAATGGCGGTTCTTCGGCAAGAGCTAATATTGGTATTATTAAAAACACTGTCAAACTTACTAGGATAGTTTTTGTTGGTTCGATCTTCATATTTTATTTTTTCGTTAAATCCCCATAGAGGGAGGATTTTTTAACGATGATTTTGTAAATATTTTCAATGAAATCACCGCCGGCATAACCAATAATAAAGCTCAGACCAGGACTGAAAACTCCTTCTAAGGTAAAGCCGACTTCTTTCATCGCCATAGTTGACAAGAGCCCGATAATTCCGGAAATAAAACTCATTCCCAGAAAATAAGCTAAATTAAAGGGAACATTTTTGTAAGCAAATTGATGCTTAATAAAACCAACTAATCCCCTAACTATTCCCCCACCAAAACCAGCAATTAAGATAGAAGTGTACATAGTGGTAATATAAAGTTTTAGGATTTGGATAATTTCTCGACTTTTTAACAGTATATCATTTTCTCTGGTTGTGGAAAACGGGGTTTTTGGCAAAAATGGGATTGACACTACCGGATTGTTTGAAGAAATAGAAAAAGATTTAGGAAGCGGAATTCAAAAAGCGCGCCTGAGCGGGCCACGCATTTTGATTATTTCACTCTAATTAAAATTTTGTGCCAATCGGGATACGAAGAAATTCCTTGAAAGATTACGCCACCAAAAAATCCAAGAGAAATCGGACGGATTAATGGAGAAAGGTTAAGAAAAATGGTCAACATTACGGCTATCGTGCCCATAAACCAATGGTGGACATGCAATCGGTAATTTTTAATATTAAACGAGAAAGAAGGAAGTATCTTTGAGAAAAAATTTGCAAAAAAATAACCAAAAAGGATTCCAATATAAGCTTCCAGAGATAACAAAGCAATGGGAATTCCTAATAGTATTTTTGGTTTTGAAATTTTCATGTGTAGCAGGTCTGCCCTGACTCGCCCTATCATTCGATAGGGCGCCCCGTCGAATGACGGGGCGAACCTTTTAATCTGCGGGGGTACCAGGACTCGAACCCCGCACAAATCGCTTCGCGATTATGGGGGGCAGGCCTGGAACCTGTCCTTTGCGGGTCCGCCCTGATTCGAACAGGGAACCTTGCTTTTGGAGAGCAAAATTATACCGTTTAACTACGGACCCAGTTCACTTCTTCACCTCTTTATGCACCGTGTGTTTTCGGCACCAATTGCAATATTTTTTCAATTCAATACACGGATTTTATACGGCAGATCTGTAATAAAATACTTTATTTTATATTTTAAAAACTTTCGTTTTTTAATGTTTTCCAATATTCAGGATGACGAATACGATTATTGATTGCTTTAATATTATTAACTTTATATTTCTCTACCTGTTTGCTGTGATTATTTTCATCCTCGCTAATATAAACGACTTTTATTATATCTTTTTGATTAAATAAGGATAATTTGCTTTTCCCAATTTTTTCTTCAATTATCGGTAAAAAATCTTTGTTAATTTCATATCCGATTGAGTTTCTTTTTAGCTCCTTTGCTACCTTAGAAGTAGTCCCGCTTCCTAAAAATGGGTCAAGTACCGTTTCGCCAACAAAACTAAACATTCTTATCAGACGCCTCGGCAACTCTTCGGGGAACATAGCGATATGTTTATCTTGTTTGCAACCAGCGAAATTCCAATGTCCTGTAAAATATTTCCTCCATTCTTCATTTGATAGTTTTGATTCTTCTTTAATCTCTTCGCTGACTCGATTTGGCGACTGGCCCAATTTTTTGAATAACAATATAAATTCATAATCAATCTCAATAAGTCCATTGCGAGGATAAGGGAAAGAACCCATTACCGAAGCCCCTCCCGTTGTATTCATCGTGGTCTTTTTCTGCCAGATAATAGCACCCATATAATCAAATCCGATTGATTCGCAAAATCTGATAATTTCTTCACGAATAGGTATAATCTTATACCTTCCATAAGTTACTGCTCTGGCGAATTGGTCGCCTATATTTACGCATAATCTACAGCCAGGATATAAAACCCTATAACATTCTGACCAAACTTTATTTAAATTGTTAATATAATCTTCGTAAGTATCATTAAAACCGATTTGATTTGAATCCCCATAATCTTTTATTTGCCAATAAGGCGGCGAAGTAACAATAAGATGGACTGATTCTTTTCCAACTTCAGCCATATTCCGTGAATCCCCTATAATAATTTTGTGTGTGGTAGCCATATTATTTATTTTAATACATTATCTGCATTAATTTCTAGGCCAGATTTAGTTTTGTTATAAAAGATAATTTTAGCTTTAATCTCTTCCCTCAAAGCATTTTTAGTTTTATAGGTTATGGGTTTTATGGACACTGGAATATCGCCAATGAATCCGTCAATTCCCCGTGATTCTTCTTTTGGTTCAGCAAGTCTGTAATTGGTATTTTTAATAAAGGCGACTTTCTTTAAGATTGCCTCCTGAAATCTTAAGCCAATAAAAGTTTTCTCTAAAACTAAATCCTCAACCCATTTTTTAATCATCGATTCATCAATTGATTTTATAGCTTTCTTTAAATTATTCATCATTTCATTAATTCTCTCTGTGGCATTTTCAATCGCATTAGGATATTTTGAGAGATACCAATTTTTCCAATCCTCGTAAGTCCTTTTTGGACATTCTTTAATAAGTTCTGTTAACTGTCCGACAACTCGTGGCCTTGTACCTTGAGCGTTCTGATTAGCTAAGTTTATCAACTGTGTTGTATATAATGGGAAGTCTTTAACCTCGCCAATTAGCTCTTTCACTAATTCCTCGTTTTTGATTTTAATTAACATAAAATTTATTTCTTTGTCTCTTTGTGTAGTGTATGCTTCCTGCACCATTTACAATATTTTTTCAATTCTAACTTCTTCTCGCCCATTTTTTTTGACCGGCGAGTATAGTAATTAATTCTCTTGCATTCTGAACACTGAAGTTTTATAAATGGAATCTTTTTTGCCATATTTTTGAGCCGAAGGTGGGAATTGAACCCACGACCTCTTTCTTACCAAGAAAGCGTTCTACCACTGAACTACTTCGGCATTAAGAAACATTTAATGCATTTTTACACCATTCATTCATAATGGTTTTTAATTTAATATTGGGCACATAAACAGTTAATGTTCCCCAACGACTTTTCTTCGCTATCTCCATCATTGAAAAACCTTTACTATATAATCTCTCAAGTTGTCCTTTAGTAATCATTTTAAATAAAATTTTCTTTACGCTGTGGGTGGTGGGTGCGGCAGGAATTGCACCTGCGAAGGTCAGTGACCGCGA
>MNXB01000101.1 GCA_001871125.1 Elusimicrobia bacterium CG1_02_37_114 | reverse complement strand
CGTAATTCCGTCAATCTTAAACTGGTCATTATTCAATTCCAGTACGTCCATAATCAGACGATTGATATTTGTTTTTACCTGTCCAACTTTTTTCTCCCGGACAAATCCTAAAAATTTTTCTATGAAATTTGCACACTCTCTTCCTTTAATAGCGGCATTCCGGGCTCTTTCTTTGATAACATTCATATCATTCTGTAAAAGGATAGATTCACAGGAGACCACCAGTGAACTTATAGGGTGCCTCAATTGATGAACAATTCCTGAAATAGATTCTCCCAAGTACAAAACTTTTTCCTTCTGCCTGATTTGCGCAAAAGTTTTTTCTTTTTGCAGTCGGGACTCTTCTGCGATATAACTTCCCATCATAGAAATGAGTAAAAGGAATGGTATCCTCAACAATATTTCTGTAGTGAAGACATTTATTTTTCCCTGCGTCCTTAATAACAGTCCGAGATATATAAGCCCGGAAACAATACCTATTATTATGCTTCCCTTTATCTCCTGCCTTAATGTCGCCATAAAGATTACCAGGAAATAAACCAGATATATGTCGGAATTAAATCCCTGGGCGAAATACATCCCCAGAGAAATCATAATCACATCAAACAATAGAATAAAATAAATAAAAAATTTTCCTGTAAATAAATTAAATGGAACAAACCCGAGAATTATATTAGAAGATAAATATAATGAAAATAATACAACAAATCTATTCCAATAGAGTAGTGATTTATAATCCTGTGTCCACAACATAAAACAGGATAAAAAAATAAGTACCAGGTACCTTAATATGATTATTGTTGATTTTTGATTGAGTGTAAACATTTATTTCACATTTTTTTCAATAGAAATAAGTTCTACCGTAAAAACCAAAGCTGCATTTGACCCTATAATATTTCCCGCTCCCCTTTCACCATACGCAAGTTCAGAAGGAATAAACAACTCGTATTTTGAACCTTTACTCATCAATTGTAATGCTTCCGTCCATCCAGGTATTACGCCGTTTACAGGGAAGGTTGCCGGTTGTCCCCGTTCATAAGAACTATCAAATACACTACCATCAATTAATGTACCTTTATAATTGACTGTAACAGTATCATTCAATTCCGGCTTATCACCCTTCCCTTCTTCAATTACTCTGTATTGCAATCCGGTAGCAGTGGTTTTTACACCTTTTTTTTGTTTGTTTTTTACAAGAAATTCTTCACCTTCTTTTTTGTTTTTTTCACCCGTTTCATTCCTGGTTTTTGCTTGTTTTTCCATCATTTCTTTTTGAAAAGACTGCATAACCCCCTGCATTTCATTCTCGTTTAAAGATGAATCAATGCCTCCCAATGCATCTTTTAGTCCTCTTAACATGATATCAGTGTCAATATCAATAGACTGTGTTTTAAAGTTACTCCCGATATCCCAGCCGATAGTATAACTTATTTTATCTTTTTTAGTTTCTAAAATCTGTTTTCCAAACCCTGAATCGCTGAAAAAAACCAGCAAAGATACTAAAGTTACGGTTGCAGAATGCATAAATTTTTTCCTCATTTTTTCCTCCTATTGTAGAACATAACTGAAGTATGTTTGGAATAGAGGCTTTAGCCTCGTAAATAAGATAATCCTGCGGATAAATCGAGAAATTCCTGGAATTTACCCTTTAGGGTTTTATCCTTCAGGATTTTACTGGAAGAAAAAAAACTATTTAAAATAATATCTTAAACCAATACCTATATTAATATCAAGTTTAACATCAGGTGTAATTACTAAAAGAGGAACCAACTCAAGAAAAGGTTCCCATTTCTTATATTTTAATAGTATTCCCAAAGTTCCCCGTACAGCAATAAGTGACTCTTTAGCCACTGTGATATTTTCGTATACTGGTTTTCCTTGGGGATTTGTTCCTGTTTGTTGGCGTTCATTTTTAGTACCACCAACCCTTAATGTCAATCCAGTGCCAACATATGGAATCCAACTTGGGTTGGATATAATATTTTGTATATGCCAAAGATATGTACCGTGAAGTTCTATACTGTCTGTGTAAATGCCTATTACTCCATCCAAGGCTTTTATATCATCTAAATAATATTTCAAAGTCAAGCCATTAGGCGCTCCTAAAATAATACCACCAAGATAATTTGTCTTTTTTTTACTAAACGAGGCAAATGCACAGTTAGTTACTAAAGAAACTGTAACAAATATCACTAACAAAATACAAATTAAATATCTACTTATCATTGAATGCTTCTCCTGAATTCCTTATTATATCACTAAATTAGCAAGTTTTGCTTCGCAAAAACATATAATTATACCCCATTTTTCCCCGTTTGTCAAGTGAAGTTTGCCGTCGGGAATTTCATTTCTTAGACCATTTATTCTTAATTTTAGTTTTAACAATATCAATACCGAACATTTTAGCTGCATCCAAATCTTTAATCACACGGGATGTCTTTTTCTCTGCTTTCTTAAGCATCTTTTTTGATTTATCCCGCAGGGCTTCTGTTATCAAATCGTCCATTTCAGCTTTGCGCAACAGGAAAAATAGTTTAGGGTCATCGTCTAATTTTACCCCAATCCCATAAAGCGTTGCTGCTACGTGTTTGCACATACTTGCCCAGTCCGGACAACTACAGCTAAATTTAATTTCTTTTGGTGAAGGGAATAATCCTTTCCCTTTTGCTGTAAATATTTCAATGAGCTCCCTGGGAAACTTACCTTCAATAAGTTCCTGTAAAGATTCAATTTTACCTTCACATTGTTCCTTTATTTCTTTCCAGGATTTTTTGTCCAACGGCTTTATTTTTATTGCCACTTCATAAGGAGTAGAGCTTATTCCCTGCACCAACGAAGTTACTTCACCCGGGTTTATTTTAAAATCCAGAACACACCCGTTCCTGATATAACTGCGGCCCCTGCCAATTCTGTTTGAGTAATCCGCATACTTTTCAAGGTTCGTATTCCATGCCATACCCCACCATGTCCGTGCAAGTCTGGTTCCCTGTAAAATCAGGGGTGTAATGCTGAAATTTTTCTTCTTCAGCCGTTCCAAATTCCTCTGTGCTTTTGCACGTTTTTCACCTACAGAAACGTACTCTGGAAATCCCCGCCAATAGTATCCCATGTTCTTATTAACCTCCTGCGATAAAATTATTTTATCTTGATATATAAAAGGGTAAACCCTTAATTCCTGGAGTTAACCCTTAATTCCTGGAGTTAACCCTTCAGATTTTCTAAGTTAAGTCAAGTGGTTTTTTAAGAAATCTTTTTTGCTCCTTGACATTTTGGTTATACTCAGTATTCATAGCCCATAAAAATGCTAATTTTGTGCGTTTAAGAGGCATTGTTGAAATACTTCTCAAATTTTTGTAACATATCTTTTGGAGGAATGTTATGCGAATTTTGAGGAGTCATTTCAGATGACTGCCTCTTGAATAAATTGCGTATACGTTCCTCCTTTTTGTTTTTATTTATTTTTGAGCGTGTTCGCTGTCTAATTTCCTCCGGTACAGTAAATTGTTCTTTGATAATTTGTCTTGCTTGTGTTGCTGAAATTGGATTTCCTTCTATGTTCCGTAACTGGTAAGTTCGATTCTCTTTTAGAACACAAAGAATTCGATTAAGAAGATTTGGTATCGTAGCACAAATTGCCTGTGTATGACAATGTCCTTTGTTAACCATTTCTTCATAATAAATTTTTGCCAGTTGGGGATCCCATTGTCTGGCAACATCAGTGGCTAAAAATAAATCCCGACGGAATCGTGATGGTCCTTCTTGGGTCATTGGTAATCCTTTTTTATTAGTTTCACCCGAGTCGTCTTGTTTGGGTATCATTCCGGCAAAACAACGAAGTTTACTCTGAGACGAAAAACGGTCAGGATTTCCGATTATTCCAATGAACGATGGTCCGAGATTTTCACTGATACCTTTTAATGACTCAATATTCTTTGAAGGATGGACTTTTTCGTACAACGATTCAACCCGATCTTTGATTTGGGCTAAAGCTTCTTCCTGTGCTTCAAGAAGTTGAAGTTCAATATGTACTTCATCCTGGATTTCTGTGAAATCAACATAACAAGAGGCTTTAGCATAAAGTTCACAAGACCTACAGGCAATAGAATAAAGTTTTTCTGGTAAATCAGGTTTCATTTTCTGTCTACCTGCTGGTTCAAGAATTTGTCTGATTCCATCTATGCCGGATTCTTTTGCTCTAAAAGGATTACTAAAGTGACGATAGAATTCACGGGCACGAGAATCGAACGAATCTCCAAAGCAATCAAGTAATCCTGGCATTACCCAATGGTAAAGGGAAGACAGACGATTTTTAATGGCAGCAATTTCATTAGTGATTTTTTCTTTCTGCCGGTTACGTCGTTCAAGCGAAAATGTTTTTGCATCGGACAAATAAATTTGTTCTGTTGCTTTTTCATCAATCATAGGCATTACAGCTAATACGCTTGCATCAAGTTTATCGTTTTTCTTATGTCTTGAAAAATACTTGCGCAGGTCATGTGCCTTATGAGACTTAACCCGGACAATATCGTGGTTATTAGTTTTGGCATAAATAGCAAAGGGAAACCATGACATTTCCGTAGGTTCACATATGAACCTTAGCTTTGTTCCTTGATTAGTACCTGAAAGTGCTTGTTGACATAAAGCATCAAGGTCATCTTTAGAAGTGGAGAAAGAAAAATTTGGTACAACTTTCTTTCCTTGTTCATCAAGTACCTGTGCTTTATGTTTAGCAGTTACACCCAGGTCAACACCAATGTTTCTGTAAAGCATAGCTTTACCTCCTTTTGGGCTTTTAGGAAGACGAGGCTAACCGCACGAGACTCATCCTTGTGGTTCATAAGAGACACTCTCTTATGTTTCAGTATATCATAGATATACTGAAAGATTAATAAGAAGTTCTCAATTTCCTTAAACAGAGTCTCAACCTCGTGCAGTGGGCCAACAATCTGAAGGAAGAGGCATTCTGTTGTTAGCAGAATCCGTCAGGCTTTTTTACCAGTTACGCTTCCAACTGCCCAAGGAGTACTATACAAAATTTTTCGTGCGATTTTTTCTTTTTACTGAGTATAACTACTAATATAAAATCAAAGAACCATTAACACCAGTTATTATACAAGGATTTTACTTGGAGTATAGGAAATTATAAAATATCCTCAACAAGTTGAGGATTCCCTTTGGAATCCCGAACTTGTTCGGGTTTACTTGAGCTTTACAGGGACAGTGTAAATAGGTTCATTAGTTTTTCGTTGTTCATTTCAGTTATCCAGGCCTCGTCAGAGCTTTGTATAATTTCGTTTGACAGATTCGCTTTTTCCTGAAGCATGGCATCAATCTTTTCTTCCAGCGTACCTCTGGTAATAAACTTATGTACTATCACGTTTTTTTTCTGCCCTATCCTGAAGACCCTGTCGGTTGCCTGGTTTTCAACTGCCGGGTTCCACCACCTATCAAAATGAATAACGTGGTTTGCAGCTGTCAGGTTCAAGCCAAATCCCCCTGCTTTGATAGATAATACCATGAACGGAAC
This sequence comes from Elusimicrobia bacterium CG1_02_37_114, assembly GCA_001871125.1. Classification (GTDB taxonomy): domain Bacteria; phylum Elusimicrobiota; class Endomicrobiia; order CG1-02-37-114; family CG1-02-37-114; genus CG1-02-37-114. The sequence continues at coordinate 2,772 of MNXB01000101.1, read as the reverse complement.
GTATTCATGACTTTGAAACTTTTCAACGAGTTCTTTACGTTTATTAACAGGTGTACTGCCGTGAAAAACCAAACCCTTATGCTTAAATACAGTTTCAAGATATTCCTTGAGTGGTTCGGTGATTTCCTTGAATTGCGTAAACACTAATACCTTTTCTCTTTTTTCATAAATTGTCTCACATATTTCGCGTAGCCTTAAGAATTTGCCGCTATCAAGTTCAGCATACTCGTCTCTTCCCAGATACTGGTCGGGGTGATTACAGAGTTGCTTAAATTTCATAAGAGATGCAAGAATCAGTCCTTTTCTCTTGATACCCTCAGTTTCAGATTCAAGCATCGTTTTTATTTCTTCTATAAGTTTACCGTAAAGGACAACTTGTTTTTTGCTTAAATCCGAATACGTTTTCATCTCAACTTTATCAGGCAGGTCGGAAATAACGGACCTGTCGGTTTTTAACCTTCTTAAAATGTAGGGTGACGTGATTTTTTTCAGTTTTGCATACCCGTTTGGATTGTCTTTTAGTTCCCTGGAAAAATCTGAAAACTCTTTGCTGCTGCCAAGCAGCCCGGGATTTAAAAAATCAAATAACGACCAAAGGTCGCTTAATCGGTTTTCAATGGGTGTGCCGGTCAAGATTATTCTATTGTTTGCATCCAGGTTTTTAACAACTCTTGTTTGTTTTGTGCCGGGATTTTTTATGGCTTGAGCTTCATCCAGAATAACATAGTTCCATTTATACGTTTTAAGCCAATCATACTTCTTGGATAAAGAATAAGTTGTTATTACAAGGTCATATTTGTCTATGAATCTCCCAAGAGCGGAATCCTGCCCGTCCCGTTTTGGCGGGACTGGCTGCAGGATAAAATCCTTATCCGACTCGTTCGGGTAACCGTTTCCATTTTTCTCAAAGGCCGGATGAGCTATGTAATACTTAATTTCAGGTGAAAACCTGTGAATTTCGTTAACCCAGTTTGAAATCAGAGAAGCAGGTATTATCAGAAGACTTGCCGGATTTTTCTTATTTGCTTTAAGGGCATTTAAGAAAGCTAATAATTGTATGGTTTTCCCCAGTCCCATATCATCTGCCAGGCAGGCCCCAAACTGCAGGGAATGCAGGAAATAAAGCCAGTTCAATCCCTTCTGCTGGTATGGTCGAAGTTCTCCCGTGAAGTTTCCCGGCAATCTTACTGAATCTATCAGGTCAGGTTTACGAAGTTTTTCAATAACGGATTCAAGCCATTCTCCGTTGGAAATATCTACTGTATCATCTTCAGCAATACCAAGGTCTTTCTGCAAATTAAGTTGCAGGCGCAAGGCATCCTTTAAACTCAAACCGTCCCGTTCCATCAGTTGTTGTGCTTTTTTGTAAGCTTCAAGTGTTTTTTTGAGTTTTTCCGGATCCACCTCAACCCATTTCCCTTTAATAAACGCAAGCCCTTCCGATTCACTTAACAATTTTCTTGCCTCAGTTTCAGTCATATCGTTGTCGCTAAATAAAAGATTTATTTTGAAATCAAGAATTGAGTCTTTACCAAGAAATGAAGGTGAGGTATTGCCGATACTTATATCAAGTTTCAGTGTGCTTGTCCTGTTTTTCCACCAGTTTGGAATCCGGCAAAGTATGCCGTATTTTTCATAAACTGGAATTTCCTTTAAAATATTGTACGCATCTTTTGCCGACAATGCTATTGGATGAAATATCTCGCCATTTTCTATAAGTTCGGCAACAATCCTGCTTTCTCTGGCGGCTAAATATACGGTAGATAGAAGTTCCAGCAGTTTTTTGCTGTTTTTGCCATATTCCATTAAAGCATGCTTTAGCGGAACATGTTTGGATTTCCCCTGCTCATTTAAGCCTGTAGAATATGTTGCTAAGAAAGCAAAAGGTAAATCCTCCTTTTTGCTTTCAACCAGATGGAAATAAACCCGTCCTGCAAGATGAACATCCGGACTTAAGGTTTTTATCAATTCATCAACAGAACCTTTATATGTTTTTACTTTATCCCTGAAGGCTGTGTTTAATTTTAACCAGATAGTTTCAAGAAAAGCCGGGGTTATATACTCTGCCCCAACCATAAAAGGAAGACGGGACAAAAAATCGTCAATTTCATCGGTTGTTAAAACTGGCTCCACCCGTTCACGCAAAACTTCCAGGTCAGGTGTTTGGGTAAGTTTTTTTACGTATAATCCCGCTAACTTTCTAAAAATATCTAAACTTGCCGATAGCGGTGTGGATTGATTGCAAAAACCTAAGAATAAAAGAAAAGAGCTGAAATCTTCCTTATATCTTTTATATAATTCGTTTTGCAGCAATTCCTGAGCCTTATTTACCGGATCTTCGACTTCCTGCCATTCCAGTTCTATATTATGATCCGGCAGGCAAATAGCAGTTAATTCTTTATACATTTTTATTGAAGTATCTACTCAATGAAGTATGTTTGGAATCCCCATATCTGTTCAATATATGTCTAATTATATCTCATTTTTTTCCTGTTTGTCAAATGCTATGTGTCGCAACCGGATTACCCAACTTGTCCGCAGGATTATCGAATTTATTGGGGCTAAAAAATAACAAAATAAATCAAAACATGACAAAACTTGATAGTACTACCCGAACAAGTTCGGGATTCCAATGGGATTACGACACAGTCTGAAATATTAAGAAATCATTTATAAGGAGAATGCCAGAATGTTATTAAAAGACCTTCGTAAAGAAGTGTATGAGATGAACATGGAATTACCAAAAAATAATCTTGTTACTCTGACAAATGG
>MNXB01000024.1 GCA_001871125.1 Elusimicrobia bacterium CG1_02_37_114 | reverse complement strand
AGTATATTGTATCCGTCTTAGTTTTTGTCCGCAGGACTACCTTATTTGCCGGCAATTTTTTTGATAAACTCACTTGTAGATTTCCCTTTAACTACCGGATACCGTATTATTTTCTCTATAAAATTATGCCCGACAATTTCCTTAAATTTATAATCGCTTCCTTTAACTAATATGTCCGGCTGAAGGAAACGGAGGACTTTTTCAGGCGTCCCTTCAGAAAAAAACGTTACATAATCCACACAGCCCAGTGCTGAAAGAACCTCTGCTCTTTCTTTTGCGTTTACTAAAGGACGGGAATTACCTTTCAACCGCCGTACCGAATCGTCGGTATTTATTGCTACAACTAATATATCGCCCGCTCTTTTAGCAAACCGAAACAATCTTATGTGCCCGACATGCAGAATATCAAAGCAGCCGTTGGTAGCCACAACCTTCTTATTGCGTTTCTGCAGACTAACAATAATTCTTTTTAGTGCCCTCTGGCTTTTTATTTTCAACAAAGTATGGGGACGGTTCTAATTCTTATTGACCAAATAAATGGTCGCTGTCCCTATTTTCTCCTAAACAATTCTTGTTCAATCAACTTACAGATTATGTGAATGGCTAAAATATGCCCTTCCTGAATACGTGCAGTGCTGGCTGATGGGATACAGAGACAAATATCTGTTAATGGACACAGCTGTTTGCATTTTTCGCCGGTAAAACCAACGGTTTTTGCTCCCTGTTTTTTTGCCTGTTTCAATGCTTCCAGAACATTTTTTGAACTCCCGCTTGTAGTAATACCTATTACAACGTCTCCCCTGTCAACCATTGCCTCCGCCTGTCGGGAAAAGACCCTGTCAAACCCATAGTCATTACCTATGGCAGTCAGCAGGGAAGTATTCGTAGTCAACGCAATCGCTTTCAGGCTCCTGCGGTTTTTTTCAAACCTGCAGACAAGTTCTCCGACCAGATGCTGTGCATCTCCTGCACTTCCGCCGTTACCAAACACAACAACCTTTTTATTATTTCTGTATGCAGAAACTATCAGTCTTGTAATCTTTTCAATTACATCAACATTCTCTTCTAAAATTTTTTTCTTGACTTCCAGGCTGTCCCTGATTAACTGCTGTATTGTTTTTTTCATAAATGTTTCACGATAAAATCGTTGTAATACTCTCCTTCAATAAAATTTTCATTTTTAAGAATTTTTTCATACAGGAGTATCGTTGTCTGCACTCCGCCGATACTGAATTCTCTCAATGCCCTGGACATGCGGACTATTGCCTCTGCCCTGTCATCACCGGAGACAACAATCTTGGCAATAAGACTGTCATAGAAAGTAGGAATATTGTACCCGTCGTAAATGTGGGTATCCAACCGGACACCGGGCCCGCCCGGTAACCTCAAGTCAGTTATCCTGCCGGGCGAGGGCATAAAATCTTTATTAATGTCCTCGGCATTTATCCTGCATTCAATTGCATGCCCGCAGATTTTTATATCATCGGAATCTAATTTCAGTTCTTCTCCGAAGGCAAGTTTGATTTGCAATTTAACCAAATCAATGCCGGTAATAACCTCGGTTATCGTATGTTCAACCTGGATTCTTGTGTTCATCTCCAGAAAATAAAAATGTTCCTTCTTATCTAAAAGAAATTCCACTGTCCCGACGGTAGAATATTTTGCTGCTCTCACAGCCTTAAGTGCCGCCCTACCCATTTTTTTCCGTAAATCCTTATCAATGCCGGGCGACGGGCTTTCTTCAAGAAGTTTCTGATACCTGCGCTGTATTGAACAATCCCGTTCGGGAAAATAACATGCATTGCCTTTTTTATCGGCAGCAATCTGGAATTCAATATGTCTCGGGCTTTCCAGGAATTTCTCCAGATAAACGTCGTCACTGCCAAAAGAAGCCTTCGCTTCAACCTGTGCTGTGGCTATTGCTGTTTTGAGAACCTCTTCCGAAGGGACTATCCGGATTCCTTTACCACCACCGCCTGCTGCTGCCTTTATCATTACGGGATACCCGAGCTTCTTTACGATTTTATATAAATTGGGGTCTTCGGGGTTAAGTTTCTCCGTAATGCCGGGCACCGGCGGGACTCCTGCCTTTTCCATGATTTTCCTTGCCTGTATTTTATCGCCCATTTTCTGTATTGCTTCTTTGGATGGCCCGATAAATTTCATATTGCACGACTCGCACACATCGGCAAAATATGTACTCTCCGCCAAAAACCCATACCCGGGATGGATTGCATCCGCACCTGTAATTGTTGCAGCCGAAATTAAATTCGGTATACTCAGATAACTTTCAACTGCGGGCCCCGGTCCTATACAGACGGATTCATCTGCCAGTTTAGTATGGATTGAATCACGGTCAACCTCTGAATATACGGCAACGGTTTTTATACCTAACTCCCTGCAGGCACGTATCACTCTTACTGCAATTTCCCCACGATTTGCGATTAGTATTTTCTTAAACATAACTTATCCTCTAAGCTTTCGGTTCAACCAGAAAAAGTTCCTGCCCGTATTCAACTGGCTGACCATTTTCAACAAGTATTTTTACTATTTTACCTTCAACATTGGAAACCACGTCTTTGTTTATCTTCATCGCTTCAATAACCGCTATTTTCTGCCCGGGAACGATATGGTTGCCTTCCATAACCAGCGGCGGATGGTCGCTGGACTGTGCCTTGTAAAAAGTCCCTACCATCGGCGATTTTACCGACAGGTATTTCTTTTCTTTGACAGGGACTTCCTCCTGTGCCTTCTTTTTAACAGCAGAGGGATTTGAAACCTCACCCCGTTTCAACGAGATTTTAAAATCACCCGATTCCCACTGCAGTTCTTCAATATCAGTTTCTTTGATTAAATCAATAAATTGCTTTACTTCTTTTTTTTCCATCTCCATAATTTAAACCCTCTCCATATATTCTCCGGTGCGTGTATCCACCTTAATAACGTCTCCGACATTTATAAAAAGCGGGACCTGTACATCCGTATTTGTCTCAAGTGTCGCCGGTTTCATCGTACTGCTCACCGTATCACCCTTCACTCCGGGGACAGTGCTGGTCACTTTCAGTTCAACAAAAATCGGCAATTCTACCCCGATAATTTCTCCCTTAAGATACAGCACGTCAACTTCCATATTCTCCTTAAGAAATTTTACTGACTCACCGATTTGTTCTCTGGATATAGTAATCTGTTCATAAGTTTTCACATCCATAAAATGACAGGTATCGCCGTCGGAATACATATGTTGTTTCTTCTGCTGTTCCAGGTCAACTTCAGGAAATTTTTCACCCGCCTTGAATGATCGTTCTGTTATCGCAGCGGTCCGAATATTGCGTAGTTTGGTCCGCATCACTGCACCGCCCTTACCTGGTTTATGGTGCTGGAACCACACAATAGAATAAATCTCGCCGTCAACTTCAATAATGAGTTTATTGCGAAAATCAGACGTTGAAATCACTCTGTCGCGCTCCTCTCTTTGTCCGTAGGACTATCTTATTTGTTAATCTGCTTATAAGATTCTTCAAGTTTCTCCAACGCACCCTTATGCTCGGGATAAAGTTGGAGGGCATCGCAAAATTTTTCTATTGCATCCAGGTACCTGCCTCTATCCATAAGTTCCAGCCCTTTTCCGTACAATCCGTTTGCTGACTCTATCCTTTTCTCCAGGACATACGATGAGGCGCCCCTGGAAGGTTCTTCTGCAAAAAACTTCCATACTAAACTTGAATTATATGTCACGCCTAAATTACTGGATGGTATATATGCAAAATCCAAATCAAAATCCTTTGAACTAAAACCCGTCCCCAACCTCAAATTTTCACCGAATTTACTATTCGTAATATACCCGAACCTGACGGCAATAATGTCATAGAACGAATATTCCAATCCTACGTTCCCGTAGCCGGTATTATCGTTATAAAAATTATAATCCGATAAAATAACTAAATTACTGACTTTAGTTGAAATACCAAACTTATAATTCAGCGGCAGGTTAATGTCCTGCTCAACGAACTTTGAGCGTGAACCAAAATTCTGGATAACAAAACCTATATTAAAACCGGATACTCTATAAATCAACCCCGCATCAACGGCTAAAATCTTAAACGTACTATTATACAAATTTTCTTGTAGATATTTCAAGCCCACCCCCGCTGACAAATCAAGGTCATACATTTCCTTAAAATCATACCCGTAACCGCCGGTTAACATAAAATCCGAAGCACTGATTCTATCTGAAATTTGAACATCATTAGCATCATAGCCGGTTATATCATCCATATTAAGATAATAAATACTCCCGGAAAAAACACCCAGCATATCCACAGGGTATGCAACTGCCACAGAAGTAAACCTTATTGTTTCTAAATAATGACTGTATGAAAAAAAACCTTTCGGATATAATAATTTTGCCGTCCCCGCAGGGTTCCAGAACAGGCTCGTTATGCCACCGTCCACACTTGCATACGCATTCCCTAAAGATAAGGGCTGTGCACCCACACCTATTTTCAAAAAATCAAGCCCCGCAGTCCCGGGGCCTGCCGTCCCCGTGGATACAAACAGGCATAAAAAAAACAAACACAAAACATTTTTTTCCATAATCTCGGTGACTAATCTCGGTGACTGTCTTTACTTATTTACATTTGAAACTCTCTCATTTAAACCTGTCTTAAGTATTTTAAAACCATTTTCAACATAATATTTTCTTTCTTCTGGGTTTTCCAATAAGGACCCTAATTTAACAGTATAGTCTATTTTACTCAATGAACTCATTTTTTCAATAACTTTTTGCAATGTATCCTCAGGGACATTAAATAACACGCCTTTTTTAAACAGGAATTCCATATCAAAGCAATCCCTTATTTCCCCTCTATCCAGAAACGCATCAAATTTTGCATTCATCATATCTTTAAGTTCTACTGTTTTTAACAATACCTGCATATTTGAATATTTGGAATATGCAATACTTTTTTCAACTTCATAATTTTTTTTTGCTTTCCTTATCTCTATCTTTAAACTTCTCGGATAATTCTTAGATTTAATCTCAAATAAAATAGTATAAAATTTATTCATTGCATCTTTGATATTATACTCTTCTGTTAAATAGTTTTTGAGTTTATTATAAAACTCGCTGAAATTTAATTCTTTTACAACCCAGAAATCCAAATCTATGGAAAACCTGTTTAATCCATGACATAATCTAAGCATTGTCCCACCGGTAAAAACTATTAAAGACAGCAATTTTTTACTGCTTAACTTTGAAAGGACTTCTATTTCAAACTGTTCCTGTTTTATTAAATCCTGCATAATTTAACTACAATGTTCTTTGTTTTTTCCGGAAAATATTTTAGCATATTTTTTATTTTTTTTCTATCCAACTTATCCAAATCCAGTGAAGAAACGTCAAATTTATATCTCCCGAGTGAATAAAGATAAACACTGTCAAAAAACGCCTTTTCTTTGGTAGCGATAAAAAAACCGTTTAATTTCTGAAATCCAAAATATAAATTATTCTTCAATTTGTAATAATTAAATACGGTATTTTCAATTTCATATGTCTTTGAACGTTTTAGCACGGCACTTTCAATGTAATTTCTCTGAACCTGTGTGCTGATATCGTAATAACATAAAGCGGACATAAACGAAATGTACGATGGCACCTGAATAGAGTTAGTTATTAAAAACAACTCTTCTTGTGTTATTTTTTCCCAGTTTTCTCTTAATGTATAAAAATTATTTTTTAATCTTATAAACAACCCGTTTTTTACATACCTGCTGCAGAACATCCTCGCTGATGATTTTTTAACATTAAGATAATTCTCGATATTTTCTATACTGAAATATAGTTTATCTTTTAATTTTCTAATTTTTGAATAATTCATAATAAATATGCATAATCTACGATTTTGTATATTATATATATTTGTCAAGTATTTGTCAATACTACCGCTGACAGTTTCTCATTCTGACCCTTCAGTTGTCATTCTGAGTCCCGATAGAATCGGGACGAAGAATCTCCCCCTTTTCCAAAGGGGGACACAGGGGGATTAATAAAAATAATTAAGTGATGTGTCCCCATATTTCTCCGCACAATTCCCTGTAATTACAAAACCCGCATATCAAACTATTAGCCGTCTTAGAAAATTCTTCTTTATCCTTGGGGAGATTCTGCTCAACGTTTTTACAGTAACCGTACATTTCATCAGTTTCTGTTTTAACGCTATTAACAAAGCCCTTAATATCCGTCTCATCAAATTTCATTTGTAATTCACTGTAGGCGGGATACAGATAGGAAATAGCAGGCATGACTTTATCGGAAGTTATATTAAAATGATAACAGGCGAAGGTAGAATAACCCAATAATTGCTTTTTGTGTTTCTTTCCGTCCTGCTTGCCTGTTTTCCAGTCAACTATGTATATCTCTCCGTCAACAGGAAAAAGGAAATCTACTTTACAATAAGCCTTCAGGTCGTTAATCCTTGTTTCCCCGTATCCCGGAGGCTCTATTAACCATCCTGTCTTATTGGTTACAGCTTTTTCTATAATCCAGTTATATCTATCGCTATTTAAAAAATTGTCTAAACTTTGCCTGATGTTATTAAATAAACTACCGGGTTCTACTATATCAATTTTCTTATAATATATCTCTGAAAACTTTTTTGACTTACAACTCTTTTCGGTCATTTCTTCTGCATAACCTATAAACCGTGATTTATCCACAGGCTTCTCGGTTTTTAGTAAACGTTCCAAAAGAGCTTTGATGGTGTCGTGGACAATACTGCCTGTCTCAAGAGGAATACTTGTCAGTTTTTTCAATAAATCTATTGTCTCTCTGGGATATTCCCTGTCGTATTTGGCGTAATAGTCATAATAATACTGTCTCTTACATAACAAGAATTTCTCATATCTTGATACAGACCAGCCCAGTATCTCGGTATAAGGGAACCTGAATATTTGATTTAGTTGTGAATCCATCGTGTCCACTTAAATTCTCATTAACCAGTGATTGAGAAATACGTCATTAATCTCATAAGAACCGTTTGACTTATCTATAAGTTCCTTCATAATTAAACTTTTTATTGATTTTTGAACAGCAGTTGCAGCAAGATTAAATTTCTGCAGACTATCAACAGAATAAATCTTCTTCTCTTGCTTCAGTTCTGCTATCATTTTTAATGTTTTCCTCTGGTTTAATGAAAGCTCATCCCAAATATTTGTATATGCACTTTTCTCTTCTGCAAGTGTCAGTGTTAACGCCTTTTCTATTGTTTGCTCATTTACCTCTTCTTTAGCAAGTTTCCAAACAGAACTCCCTAAATGCTGGACATAATAGGGATGGCATTCTGCCATATCTACTATTTTACCTGCCATTTCTTTTGATATCTTCAAACCGGAGGTTTTGAACCTTTCAATAACAAAAGGTGTTAACTCTTCAGCGGGTATTTTGCCTAAAGGAAGGTGCCTTCCGATTTTATAGAAAGGTCTTGAAGGATTAGAAAACATATCGTAAATCAAATGTTTCTTGCTTCCCATGAAAATATAAGATATTTTTCTTCCGTGTGTTTGAACTATACTTCTAAGTTTCTTTTCTATCCTATCCGTGGAGAATATTCCTATTTGCTGAAATTCATCAAACACTATGGCTACCTGTTTTCTATATTTTTCGGAATATTTTTTGACAGAACCTGCCACATCCTCTATCATTACATCCATATCCTTTACAAGGTCAACACTAATTTCTGTTTCTCCCTGGGGATTAATTATTATTTTGGGACGGAGTGACTTAAAAATCCCTTTTAGATTACTTATTATCTTCTCTACCGTTCCTGATAATGACCTGGATATAGCCGTAGCGTAAGTATAAACAAAATCTTCTTCCTTTAATATCGGATATAAATCCACATAAATACAAGCAATTCCTTCCCTTTCCGCTCTTCTAAGAACCTCTTTTATTAGCGAAGTTTTACCATATCTTCTGGGAGAGTACATAATAACATTTTGCCCGCTTCTAATATCTGAAAGAAGTTCTTTAATTTCTTTTGCTCTGTTACAAAATATATCGCCTGATACTTCCTGACCATAAATAAACGGATTTTGCTTTTGCATTATAATAAACCCCCTTAAAATTATACCTTATGGGTTAACCCCTAAGGTATAATAAATATTATACTCTAATTGTATAAAAAAATATCTAGTTTTTCAACTTCTGTCATTCTGACCCCGCCGTGGCGGGGGAAGAATCTCTATTTGTCAT